>JANNJH010000269.1:0-5953 GCA_031405775.1 Sphingomonadales bacterium
CGCCAGTCGCCGCAAGCGCCCTGGCTGGTGCTGTTCCACGGTCTCGAAGGCTCTTCGCAGAGCCACTACAATGTCGAAATCGGGGCCTTTGTCAGCAAGTCGGTGAATGTCGCCGGCAAGGTGACGAATCCGGCGATCATCCCGCTCGATCGTCCGTATCGTGCGCTCGAAATGCTGTTGAAGGCCGGCTGGATCCGCGAGAATGGCGCGTCCTATGTCTATCTGCGCCGGCCGGACAGTCCGGAACAGCGGCTCGACGTCGAAGGCCTTGTGCGCGGCGATGCCGACAAGAACCCGGTGTTGCGTGACGGTGACACGCTGTTTGTTCCCGATGCGGACCTGTTCTTCATCACCGGCCAGATCAATCGGCCTGGCGGCCAGCCGATCCTTCCCGGGATGACGGTGCGTCAGGCGCTCGCCATGGCTGGCGGCGTGACGGCGACGGGATCGGGCAACAAGGTCGGCCTGGTCCGCGGCAACGCCAAGGAAGTCGATGCCGACCTCGCTACGGTAATTCGGAAGAATGACGTTATTATCGTGAAGGAACGGCTGTTTTGATCTCGATTCCTTTCGCCATCAAGGGTTTCCGTCGATGAGTCCGATCCAGTTTCTGCGAATCCTGATCGCGCGCCGCTGGATCATCCTGGCGACGCTTTTGACCTGTGTCATCGTGGCATTCGCGGTGGCGAAGGTTCTGCCCGAGCGCTATCCGGCGCGGGCGCGGGTGCTGCTCGACCTTATCAAGCCCGATCCGGTGACCGGCCAGATGATCTCGGGCGGTTTTGCCCGCGGCTATATCAAGACCCAGATCGAGTTGATCCAGGATTACCGCGTTGCCGGCGATGTCGTCGACAAGCTGGGCTGGGCGCAGAATCCCAACGTCATCGCGGCGTGGCAGAGCAGCACCGGCGGCGCCGTGGACCTGCGTCGCTGGACAGCCGAACGCATTATCAACAACACTTCGGCGACCGTCGTCGAAGGATCGAATATCCTTGAAATTACGTATGAATCGCCGAACCCCGACGACGCGAAGCAGATCGTCAGCCTGTTGCGGGAAGCCTATATCGACGCGAGTCTTCGCTTCAAGACCGACAGCGCCGGACGCTCGGCTGACTGGTATCGCGAACAGGCGGAACGGGCGCAGAAGCTGTTGGCGGCGACCGAAACGACAAAGTCCAGGTTCGAACAGGACAATGGCATCGTCATGGGAGCGGGCGGCGGCGAGGCCGAATCCGCCAAGCTGGCCGGGTTGCAGCAGGCGCTGTTGGGGTTGCAGGGCGGCGAAGGCGCGCAGCAATACCAGGCGACCGTGAAGGCAAATTCTTCCTCCGTCGTCGATCAGCTGAAGTTGCAGCTGTCGACGCTCAACGACCAGTTGGAGCAGTCCGCCGAAAAGCTCGGTATCGAACATCCGACGTACAAGTCGGGCGTGGCGCGGCGCAATCTGCTGCAGCGACAGCTGGCGCAGGAAACTACCGCAGCGCGTGCGGCGGGAGCAGCGCAGACCGGATCGTCCCGACAGTCGATTGCCCAGCTCCAGGCGCAATATGATGCCCAGAAGGCCAAGGTTCTTGGGATGAAGGACAAGCTCGACAAACTCGCGCAGCTGCAGCGCGAAGTCGACCTGCGGCGGTCGCAATATGAGAAAGCCGCGGCGCGTACCGCCGACCTGCAGCTCGAGTCGAATGTCTCGGAAAGCGGCCTCGTCGTCCTTGGCGATGCTGTTGGCGGTGCGGAGAGGTCGTTCCCGATCTGGCCGCAGATCGGTGGCCTGTCGCTGGCGTTCGGCCTCGCGCTTGGCCTCGCGCTGGCGGTCGTGACCGAACTTCTGGCGCGGCGGATCCGCGGACCCGAGGATCTGAGCTTCGCCAGCAGGGTGCCTGTGCTGGCGGTGATAGCCGGTGTCGGAGCCTCGCCATGGCGCGATCGTATCCGCAAGTTGTTGAGTCGCAATGGTTCGGGCGACGTCAGCCTGCAACCGGCGCAGTGAGGAAAGATTGATGGAAAACTCCTCGCTCATCGAGGCCTCGGTCTCGCGCGTCGATGACGGCCGCAGCGCCTTTGACGCGCCGATTCGCGACACACTGCTGCGGCTCGGTTATCTGTCGGTGGATCAAACGGCGCGTGTTGTCGCCCACCAGACCGAACGCGGCCTCGATTTCGACCAGGCGGCGCTCGAACTCGGCTATATCACCGCCGATGATCTCGATCAGGCCCGTGAACAGCTGATCGGCAGCCTGGCATTGCAGGATACGCGGCGCCGGGCGGTTTCGGATGAGCTGGTCGTGGTTCATGACGAACGCAGCTTGCGATCGGAATCGATCCGCTTGTTGCGGACGCAGATCATCGCCCAGCACATCCGCTCGGGTCGGCGCGGGCTGGCGTTCATCTCGGCGGTCGATGGCGCCGGGTGCAGCTATCTGGTGGCCAATCTGGCCGCATCGCTGTCGCAGGTCGGGATCAAGACACTGTTGATCGACGCCAATATGCGCGACCCGCGCCTCGACCAGTTTTTTGGCCTCGATCCGATGGCGCCGGGGCTGTCGAGCTTCCTGTCGCTCCAGGTGGCGCGGCCGGAACGCGTTGTCCATGCCAATGTCTTGCCCAGTCTTTCGGTGATGACCGCTGGACCGCCGGTCGCACGGCCGCAGGAACTTTTGTCGGGAAGCCGGTTTCGCGACGGGACGAACACGCTGCTACGCGAATATGACTTGGTGTTGTTCGACACGCCGGCGGCCAACGCCAATGCCGATGCCCTGACGATCGGCGCCGCGGCGGGCTATGCGTTGATCGTGGCGCGGCGCAACCATAGCTATTTCAACGACGTGACGACGCTTATCGAGCAGTTGGCAGCCGCGCGCTGTCCGGTGATCGGTTCAGCCCTGAACGAGTTTTGAGCATGGCGACCGCGGCTCCCGCGTTTCGGGCGAACTGGCCGTCGGCAGCGTTGCGGTATTGGCCGCTTGTACTGGGCGTGCTGGCCATGACCTTGCCGACGCTGCTGGCATTGGCGCGTGGGCCCTGGTCGCTCGAATCGGGCGTGCACGGGCCGATCATCGTTGCGACGGGGCTGTGGCTGGTGTTTCGGCGCTTGCCCGAGATCCGCGCGCTGATGACGCCGGGCAAGCCGTCGCTGACTTTTCTCGGGTTGGCGATCGCAGTGCCGCTCTATGCCTTTGGTCGCGCTTTTGATTTCATCAGCATCGAAATCGCCGCGCTGCTGCTTGCGCTGCTTTCGGTCGCGCATGCCTATGTCGGCATGGCGGTCATGCGGATGATGTGGTTTCCGATCTTCTACATGGCATTTGTCATCCCGATTCCCGGCTGGGTGCTCGACACGGTGACACAGCCGCTCAAGCTGATGATTTCGGAAGTGGTGACGGAAAGCCTGACCTATTTCGGCTATCCGATCGCGCGGATCGGCGTGACGATCTACGTCGCGAGCTATCAGTTGCTGGTCGAGGATGCCTGCGCCGGGCTGAATTCGCTGGTCAGCCTTTCGGCGATTGGGCTGTTCTATGTCTATATGCTGCATGGCAGCAATTGGCGCTACTCGATGCTGCTGCTGCTGCTGGTGATCCCGGTCGCCATCGCCGCGAACTGCGTGCGCGTCGCGGCGCTGGTGCTGATCACCTATCATTTCGGCAACGCGGCGGCGCAGGGTTACCTACACAATTTTGCCGGGATGGTGACGTTTACGTCGGCGCTGCTGTTCATCTTCCTGATCGACAAGCTGTTGTCGCCGTTACGCAATGCGCTGGCACTGCGGTCGGGAGCCGCCGCATGAACCGTCGCGACCTGATTCTGGGCGGATCACTGCTGGCGGCAGCAGCGGGAGCCGCCGCGCTGCAACCGCGCAAGCGGCTTGTGCTGCTGGGCGATCGCAAGCTGGAGGATGTAATCCCCCAAATTATCGGCAGCTGGCAGAATTTCCCGTCGAGCGCCTTTGTCCTTCCCAAATCGCCCGGCAGCCTTGCCGACCGGCTCTACAGCCAGACGATTTCCCGCCTCTATCGGTCAGAGACGCAACTGCCGATGATGCTCGTCATCGCCTATGGCGCGGTTCAGAACGACCTGCTGCAACTGCATCGGCCTGAGGTTTGTTATACAGCCGTTGGTTACACGATTTCCGCGTCGCGCAAGGCGACGATAGCGCTGGGTGGATCGGCGTTGCTGCCGATCCGCGAGTTGACCGCGCAGACTGACTCGCGTGTGGAGCAGATCTGTTACTGGACGCGGATCGGTGACGATTTGCCGACCGATGGCGCCGAACAGCGCCGGGTCAAACTGACGCAGCAGATGCGCGGCTATCTTTCGGATGGCGTCCTGGTCCGGGTGTCGACCATCGCGGAGAATTCGCCCGAGGTTTTCGCCGAGCTCAAGGCGTTCGCATCGGCGATGGTCGGCGCCATGCGCCCGGCGGATCGCCAGGCGCTTATCGGCCGGCCGCTCGCCGCGGGCGCACGGTTCTGATGGCGATGGCGTCGAGCATGGCCAACAAGGCGCCGTCGGGCCGCTTGTTGGCGGCGTCGACGTCAGCCCTTGGTTTCGCCAAGGGGTTGCAGCACGATCCAGATGAAGGCCAGCGTTGCCAGGCCCAGCGCGATCGCGGCGACATGATAGCTGGCTTGCTCCAGTTTCACCGCTTCGTTGCCGAGATAATTCGTCGCGGCGCATCCGACCGCGGCGACCAGGTACTGCCACAGGTGATCGCGAGCAACGCCTTGGGATCGTTGAAGAAAAAGCACGATAAGGCCGGCAAAGACAATGATCGTGATCCAATCGTACGGCGTTTCCATGATGCTTTTCCCGTGACCTGCGGCGTTTCTACAGCATTTTCGTTCGGTGTCTCCAGTGTCATGGAGTCGAAACGAAAATTTAACCATTTTCTGGCGCTGACCGGCGACTTTTCGGTATGGCCAGCCTTGGCCGGGCGAGTGTCGGCGACGTGAACGAAGTGCGCTTCTACCGTTCCGACGCCGACAAGACGTCATCCGACAAGCCGGGCGTGCCGCTCGACCTGGCGATTTTCGGTGTCCGGGTGATCGAGTTCGTGGCGGTGTTGACGAGCGGCGCGGTAGCGATGCTGATCTTTGGCGACGCACTTTCGATCGACGAAGTGGCGACGTATTCGCGGGTGGTCTTCATTGCCGGCATCGCCTTCGCCGTGCTGGCGGAGATGCTGGGCTGCTATGATATCGACGCGCAGTTTTCGCTGCGCCGCGCGTGGCAGCGGGTGGCAACGACCTGGGTGACGGTCACATTGTTCATGATCACCTTGGGTTTCTTGTTGAAATCATCGGATTCGGTCCCTCGCGAATGGGCGTTGGGCTGGTTCGCGGCTGGCGGTGTCGCGTTGATGGTGCTGCGTTC
This sequence comes from Sphingomonadales bacterium, assembly GCA_031405775.1. GTDB lineage: Bacteria > Pseudomonadota > Alphaproteobacteria > Sphingomonadales > Sphingomonadaceae > Sandarakinorhabdus. Next base: position 5,374 of record JANNJH010000269.1, read on the forward strand.
GGGGACGACGCTGTGGGTGCGGCGGCTGAAGACGCGTGGCACGTTCAACCAGCGCGTCGCGATTTTCGGGGCCGGGGCACAGGGCGCGCGCTTTGCCGAATATGTGCAATCGCATGATCGCTTGACGATTTCGCTGATCGGGTTTTTCGACGATCGCCGCGATGGGCGGATTCCTGTGGTTGCGTCCGATGTTCCGGTGCTTGGAAATCTGTCGGCGCTGGTGTCGATGATCCGCGATGGCCGTATCGATCAGGTGGTTGTGGCGCTGCCCTGGTCGGCGGAATCGCGGCTGCAACAAGTGGTCAGCCGGCTGGCGCTGACGCCGGTCAAGATCCGTCTGGCGCCCGACCTGGCGAGTTTTGTCTTCGCGCGCCGGCCGCTGGTGATGCTCGGTGAAATGCCGATGATGACGCTGTTCGAACGGCCGATCTCGGGGATCGACGCGGCGGTCAAATCGCTCGAGGACAAGGTTCTCCCAGCTATCATCCTGGCGCTGATCTGGCCGTTGCTGCTGATTATCGCGCTTGCGATCAAGTTCGATTCGCCGGGGCCGATTTTTTTCCGCCAGCCGCGTGAAGGT
>JANNJH010000270.1:0-1043 GCA_031405775.1 Sphingomonadales bacterium
GCCTGACCGAGCTGCGCCGCGCCGACAGCGAGGCCGGGCGCTTCACGCTGATTTTCCTCGCGGCACCCGGCGACGAAACGAGCCAAGTCGAACTGACGCACAATTGGGACGAGGCGGGCTACACCGGCGGCCGCAACTTCGGGCATCTGGCGTATGCCGTCGATGACATTTACGCGACCTGCGCGCGGCTCGCGGCGGGCGGCGTCACCATCAACCGGCCGCCGCGCGACGGTCACATGGCGTTCGTCCGCACCCCCGACGGCGTTTCGATCGAGCTGCTGCAAGCCGGAAGCCGGCTGGCGCCCGCCGAACCCTGGGCGTCGATGCCCAACACCGGAGCCTGGTAGCCATGGCCACCGCTGCAAACAGACCTGCCGCCGCAAGCCCGATCGAAGTCGTCCAGATTGCGGTGCTCACCGACAATTACGTCTACCTCGCGCATGATCCGGCGAGCGGCGCCACGGCAGTCATCGACCCCGCCGTCGCCGACCCGGTGCTCGAAGCCGCCGCCGCGCGTGGCTGGCAGATCACCGATATCTGGAACACCCACTGGCACCCTGATCACACCGGCGGCAACCTCGCGATCAAGGCTGCGACCGGTGCGCGGATCACCGGCCCGGCGGGCGAAGCCGCCAAAATCCCCGGCATCGACCGCGCGGTTGCGCAGGGTGACGCGGTCCACCTCGGCGTGCACAGCTTCAGCGTCCTCGATGTCGGCGGGCACACAGCCGGCCATAATGCCTATTTCGAAAACGCGTCGAAGACGCTGTTCTGCGGCGACACGCTGTTCGCGCTCGGCTGCGGCCGGCTGTTCGAGGGCACGCCGGCGCAGATGTTCGCCAGCCTGAACAAGCTGATGGCGTTGCCCGACGACATGCGGGTGTTTTGCGCGCACGAATATACCGCGTCGAACGCGCGCTTTGCCGTGACGGTCGAACCCGACAATGCCGCGCTCGGCCGCCGCGTCAGCGAAATCACCGCCTTGCGCGCCGCCGGCCAGCCGACGGTGCCTTCGACGATCGGTTACGAACGCGCCACCAACC
>JANNJH010000271.1:0-2113 GCA_031405775.1 Sphingomonadales bacterium
GCGATCGAGCGTTCGCTCGCGAACCGGAACCGGCGGATCTATCGACGGCTTTTGATTTCGGCCTGCAATTTCGACTGCTGCGGCCTTCTCGCCGACGTTGGCCGCCACCCGACGCTCAAAGCTGGACAGGCTGTCGACGACGAAGGTCACCTGCTCGCGGGTGCGGGTGAACAGAGCGCCGACGAGCGATCGGTTGATCAGCGCGCCTTCGGTGCTTTGTGCAACGACGATGGCCCTGTCGGCAGTCGCGCCCTGCGAGGCATGGGCGTTGGCGGCATAGGCCAGGTCGATCCGTCTCAACATCGAATCGTTGTGGCCGAACACGACAGCGCTCCCATCGGCGGTGCGGAACAGCAATCCATTTCGATCGATGCCTTCCAACGTCGCGTTCTCGGCATTGGCAAGGCCACGGTTGCGGTCATTGGCTGTCCAGCGAATTGGATCGCCAACGCGCAGCGTCAGGTCCTGGACATCAAACACGCGAACGGCATCCTCGCCCCTGTTACCGGCGAGCCGCTCCGGTCGGAACAATGCGCCCCTGCCGTCGGGGAGTTGCACGATGATTTCGCCGCCGGGACGAACGGCCATCACCTTCATCTGCCCGGCCTTGAGTCCCTGCGATGCCAGTGGCCGCGACAGCTCGACGACCTGGCCCACGCGATAGCTTTGGGGATGCTTCTGCTCCTCGCGGGTGAGATGGACCGGAACCAGCGTGTCCTTGATGCGGAACGCTTCGCTCAATTCGCCGCGCTGATGCCGTAGCTGCTGAACCTCGCGATTGACGTCGTTGCGCAACTGCCGGCCCGAAACGAAGATCGATGTGCGATCCTGTTCGGCCTTCGGCAGCGCCATCCATATCCGTGCCGCCGTCGCGGCAGCAGCACCGGGTGCTTCGACTGCATGTGGTCCGACGAGCCTGACCAGCGCCGCGACATTATGCGACTGTGCTGCCTGGTGCAGCGCCAGCATCTCGGGCGATTTGGCGCGAAGGTTCTCGTCCATGACGACAGTTGCCGTGTCTTGTCCGAGCGCGAACGGCTTGCCGGCTTCGACTGCGCCAAGCTGCTTGATGTCGCCAACCAGCGCCAGGCGGCCAACCTTGGCGGCATTGGCGATTGCGACCAGTTTCGCGGCATCGCGCGTCGACAGCATCGACGCTTCATCGACGATGATCAGGGCATCTTTGAGCGACGCGATCGCGGCGTCGCGGTGTTCGCGCAGGGCGGTATCGGACAACAGTGCACCATGTTCGCGAACAAACCGCGCCACCGTCATCGCAAGGATTCCGACGTCGGCCTTCAGCCGGTTGGCAATGGCATTTGACACGGCCAGCCCGATCACCGCCCGGCCTTCGGCTTCGACCGTCCTCGCAACCGGCGCCAGCATTGCTGACTTGCCGGTGCCCGCATTGCCCTGGATGTGAACGACGCGGTCACGGCTTTCGAGGATTTTCATCCCCGCGCGGGTCTGGCCCGCTGTCATCCTGATGCCGCCGGCGCGGGCTTCGGTCTTCAACGCTGCGCCGACATCGTCCCTTGCCAGCAAGGGAACTACTTGTCCCTTGCCGTCCCTTACCGCCGACAGATAGGCCTTTTCCTGAGCCAGCGCCTCGGCAGTCGTCATCATCCGATCGTCGACGCCGGCAACAAGAAGTCCCTTGCTGACAAGGGACGCTATGCGAGCATCGATAGCCGCCACGCCGACCGGCGCGCGCATGTCGAGCGCTGCCTTGACCAGATCGTCCTTGTGGAATCCAGCCTCGCGCTCGCTCAGGTGACGGCTCGCTGATGCGACCGCATGCGCCGCCGCAAATTGGTCGGGGCTAAGACGGCCGGGCTTTTCAGGGACGAGCGGATCGTGTGGCGCCGCCGGTTCCCTTAATCCCAACCGCTCGGCGAGCACCCGGCCCTGCGCGGCAATTCCTTTTACGCCTTCGACCAACCTTCGCCACGACGTTGCTTCGCGCGCCGCTCGCGCAATGGCGTCGGCGACAAGCGCTGGCGCATCAAAGCCAAGCCCTTTGGCGCGGGCCTGCCATTGTGCGTGGAGGGTCGCCCGATCGACATTCTCCGGCTTGTCGCCGCGTGTCCGCAGCGCCGTCACGCCCGGCAGC
>JANNJH010000272.1:0-2786 GCA_031405775.1 Sphingomonadales bacterium
GACAGCGCCAACGCCAACCTGGTGATCAGCATCGAGAACAGCGGCACCAGCCTGGACGTTCCGACGCAGGGCGAGGCTGGCACGCTGGTGGACGAGCAGGGTCTGCCCGCGCGCGGCGAGGAATCTCAGGGCAGCGGCGAGGAAGCCCAGCCGCGCCTTGGCCAGCCGCCAGTCCGCCGCCAGCCTTTTGCCGACGCGCAAATGGCAGGCGGCATGGGCGGCCGCCGCATACAGCCGCTGCCGGGCGCCGATTTCGAGCAAAATGCCGCCGATTTCGGCGCAAAACGCCTTCAGCGACGGGTCGGCGGCATCGACCGCCTTGGGCACCATCGCCTTGCGCAAGCCGTGGTCGGCGGTGATGAACAGCTTGTAAAGCGTATCGAACTCCGCCGCATCGCGCTGTTCGAGCCAGCCGCGCAGCTTCGCCGCCAGCGTCAACGCATTGACCCCAGTTGCCGCCGACAGCGCCGTCGCCAATTGCGCCAGCCCGTCGCGATCGATCCGCGCCAGCGCCTCCGCGACGTCGCTCGCCGCATCGCCGTCGGTGGGCAGGCCGAAACCGCGCCGCAACATCGGCTCGATGCCGTCGAGGCTGAGCCCGGCCAGCGCCTCGCCATGGCTGCCGAACCGCGCCGCCACCGCCGCCAGTCTGGCCTCGCCGCTGGCGATGCTGATCTCGGCAAGGTCCTCCAGGAACCCCGGATCGCCAGCCTCGCCAGCGCGTTCAATCGCCTCGGTAAGCAACCGCCGCCGCAGCACCGCGCCACCGCGATCATCAAGCGTCGCGAACCCCGGCGCCACCCCGGCCTCGACCGGGAAGCTGGCGATCAACCCCTGGGCAAAGGCATGGATGGTCTGCACCGCCAGCCCCTGCGGCGCATCAAGGACATGCGCGAATAGCCGCCGCGCGCGGACCATCATTTCGGCATCGTCGCCGGCGCGCAGCGATCGCAGGTCATGGCGCAGCGCCTCATCGTCACACCGCGCCCACCATGCCAGCCGGTCGAAAACCCGCGTCTGCATTTCCGCCGCCGCCAGCTTGGTAAAGGTCAGGCACAGAATGGCGTGCGGCGGCGTGCCCTGCAACAACAGGCGCAGCACCCGCGCCGAAAGCACCTGCGTCTTGCCGGTCCCCGCCGACGCCGCCACCCAGGCATGGACATCGGGCGCCGCCGCCGTCGCCTGCTCGGGCATCAGCGGCTTGAGCGCGCCGGTCTGACGCCCGCTCATGGTGTGCCACCGCGATTGCTGCGCGGTTCGGGCCGGTCGAGCCATTCGGCGACTCGCGCCAGATGGTCGTAATCGCCCCACGCCAGCCCCGGCTGCAACTTGGGTTCGAACGGCGCCTCGCCAAGCAAAAGCGCGGATGTCAGCCGCAGCGCCCGGTCCATCACCTCGTCGGCATGGTCAGCGGCGGACAATGGCGGCTTGCCCTTCAATGGGTCCTTGATTTCGCCTTCGGTGCGGCCGCCGCTCAGCTTCCAATAGGCGATGGCTTCGGGGCTTCCCGCCAGCACCGGGCCACTGCGGGTGCGCAACACCCCCGCCGCCGTCATCGCCATCAACAATCCCAACTGGTTGGCATAGCCCGCCCTGACCTGCGCGCCGGTCGGCGCCCGCCCGGTCTTATAGTCGATGATCGCCAGCCGGCCGTCGCCGTCGCGGTCGATGCGGTCGGCGCGGCCCTTTAGGGTGACGCCATTGCCGAGGCGATATTCGCCAAAGGCTTCGGCCACCATCGTCGCCCAGCCCTGCGCCTCGCGCTCGTGGACCTGCTCGCCGGCCCAACGCAGCGCGCGGCGTGCGCGCGGCGCCCATAGCGCGCGCAACAGCGGGAACAGCTTGCCCTCGGCGCTGAGCATCGCGTCGGCAATCTGCGCCAGGCGTTCAAGGCTGCCGCCGCCGCTGTTGATCCAGTTTTCCATGACTTCGTGGATGCGGTTGCCGCGCGTTGCCGCCGTCGGATCCTGATCGAGGGGGTCGAGCGGTCGCAGCCCGAGCATGTTTTTGGCATAAAAAGCAAAGGGATCGGTAACCAAAGTGTCGATCTCCGTCACCGAGATCGTGCGCGGGCGCCGGGCCATGGGCGGCACCGGGCGCGGCGGCGCGATGGCCTGCGGCTGGCCGTGTCCGTCGATCGCCCGCGCGATGGCGAGCAAGCGGTCGGCGCGCGCCAGCCCGCCCGAAAACGCCTCGATGCGCAACCAGAAACGCGACGGCACCAACGGCGCGCTGGCATCGCGGCGAGCGCGGGTCAGCAGCACCTGCGCGGCGCCCAGTCCGCCGACGAAATCATGCGCCGCCAGCCCGGTTTCGCGCGCCAGCCCGGCAAGCCCCAGCCGGCCGCGAATCGCCGGCGCCAGCCATGGATCGGGTGCCGGCTTGCCCGGCCAGACGGTTTCGTTCAGCCCGCCAAGGATCATCAGATCGGCGCGCTGCAACTGCGCCTCCAATGGTCCCAGTATGCTCAGCCGCGGGTGCCCGCCATAAGCCGCGCGCACCGCCACGTCGGACAACAACGCCGCCATCAACGCCGGGGAATCGTCGATATCAAAGCCGCCGAAGACCCCGCCATCGGCCTCCAGCCGTTCGATCAGCGTCGCCAGCGCGCGGCCATCGGTGCCGCTCCACAGCCGCTCGCCGCACAGCGCCGTGCCGGTCTGGCGCAGCGCGGCGGCAAGGCGCGGCAGGTCGATCTGGGCGCGCTCGGCAAGCAGCGACAGCGGTTCGAGCGCCGCGGCGGCGCCGTCCCACCAGGCGGTCATTTCGGCGTGACGCGCGGCGGC
>JANNJH010000273.1:0-6775 GCA_031405775.1 Sphingomonadales bacterium
CACCGGCCGCTCGATCAGGATCGGGTGCGTCGCCATCGCCGCCAGAATCGTCGCGTCATCGGCATCGACCAGCCCAAGCTCCTGCGCCGGCGTGCCTTTAACCCGCATCAGCGCCTTGGCGCCGCCAACGGCCCTGGCCACCCGTGCCAGCGTCGCCGCATCGGGCGGGGTCTCGAGATATTCGACGATCGACGGCTCGACGCCGGTGGCGCGGATCATTGCGAGGGGCGTTGCGCGACGTGCCGCACTTGGGATTGTGCCAGATTGTGATGGCCATCATATTATCCACAGCAGGCGTTTGAAGCCGCAGGCTTGATCGCCGGTGCGCAGCATGAACCCTCGGCGGCATTGGCCGAAAGCGCCGAAAGTTCCGGGCTGACGCCATAAGCGGTCGCCTCGCCATTGGTCAGGAACGCTTCCCAGACAACGCCTTGCGGATCGCTGACCCAGCTTTTCTCCGATGTGGCATAGCAGCAGGTCGTCGCGCCTTCCGCCAGCACCGGGCGCCCGGCGGCCTGCAACCGGCCATAGACATCCGCAAGTTCATCGGCGGTCTCGACCTGGATGCCGAGATGTTCGATGCCTCGCCCGGCATGGCCGACCGAGATGGCGAAATTGACGCGCGGATCATCGAGCATCCACTTGGCATAATCCGGCCGCGTGACGCTCGGTTCGGCACCGAACAGCGCCGAATAGAAATGCATCGAGGCGGCAAGATCCTCGACGCCGACATGGACATGCATGCGTTTCATTCAACATTTCCTTCAGTTGATGCGGCGACTTGCGCCCGGCCGATGTCGCGCAGTTGCGATTGCAGCGAAATGCTGTCGAGCCCGGAGAAGGGCAGGCTGGTGAACAGGCTTATGCGATTACGGAGCATCCGGTATGTGTCATAAAACACGGCGTAGCGTTCGGGCTCCGGTCCGTCGAACGCCGCCGGATCGGGCAGCCCCCAATGCGCCGTCATCGGCTGGCCCGGCCAGATCGGGCAGACTTCCTTGGCCGCGTTGTCGCAAACCGTGAAGACGAAATCGAGCCGCGGTGCGTCGGGTCCGGTAAACTCCTCCCAGCTTTTCGAGCGAAGGCTGTCCGTTTCATGATTGAGCTTTCTCAGCACATCGAGTGCCGTCGGATCAACCTGGCCGCGCGGCATCGAGCCAGCGGAAAATGATCGAAACCGTCCCATTCCTTCCCGCGCCAGAATCGCCTCGGCCATGATCGAGCGAGCCGAATTGCCGGTACACAAAAACAGCACGTTGAGTTCGCGGTGCCAGTTGCGGTCGCTCATGATTGTTCCTCCGTTCAGACGCTGTTTCAGGCCGCTGCAGCTTCGGCGTCGGAAACACAGCCTCGGCCACCGCAGCAATTTTCCGTGAGAAAATCCACCAGCCCGCGCATCGCCGCGAAATCGGCGGCATAGAACAGCGACCGCCCGCGCCGCTCGGCACGCACCAGGCCGACGCGCTTCAAATGCGCCAGGTGGAACGACAGCGACGACGCCGGCAAGCCGATGGCGGCGGCGATGTCACCCGCCGACCGCCCATCCGGCCCGGCGACGACGAGCAGCCGGAACACCGCCAGCCGATGCGGCTGCGCCAGCGCGGCGAGGCGATCGACCATCGAATCGAGCTTCATTTCCATATTTCTGGAAATATCGAATTCGACGCCGCTTCGTCAACGGCTTTCGGGCGCAATCCGCTTCACCGCTTGACCTTGCCGGCCCGCGTGGCAGGGAAGGGCGCAACCACGTCACCAGCGGAGAATCAAGCATGGCCGGACCACTTTCGGGTCTTCGCATCATCGAACTCGCCGGCATCGGCCCCGGGCCGTTCGCCGCGATGATGCTGGCGGATCATGGCGCCGAGGTCATCCGCGTCGATCGCCCCGGCGCGCGCATCGATGGGCGCGATCCGCTGCTGCGATCGCGCCGACTGATCAGCGTCGACCTCAAATCCGCCGAGGGCAAGACCAAGGTTCGCGACCTCGTCAAATCCGCCGACGGCCTGATCGAGGGCTTCCGCCCCGGCGTCACCGAACGGCTCGGGCTTGGCCCCGAAGTGCTGCTCGCCGATAATCCCAGGCTGGTTTATGGCCGCATGACCGGCTGGGGCCAGTTCGGTCCCTATTCGCCCGCTGCCGGCCACGACATCAACTATATCGCGCTCGCCGGCGCGCTCCATAGCTATGGCCGCGCCGGGGAAAAGCCGACGCCGCCGATCAACATGGTCGGCGATTTCGGCGGCGGCGGCATGATGCTGGCGTTCGGCATGGTCAGCGCGCTGCTCCATGCCCAAAAGACCGGGCAGGGCCAGGTCATCGACACCGCGATGACCGATGGCGCCGCTGTGTTGATGAGCATGATCTGGGGCTTTCGCGCCAATGGAATCTGGTCCGACGATCGCGGCACCAACATGCTCGATACCGGCGCGCATTTCTACGACACCTATGAAACATCAGATGGCAAATGGATCTCGATCGGCAGCATCGAGCCGCAATTTTATGCCGAACTGCGGCGCCTCGCCGGCCTGACCGAGGACAAGGATTTCGATGATCAGCTGAGCCAGGCCGCCTGGGGGCCGCTCAAGGCCAAGCTGACCGCGCTGTTCAAGACGCAGACGCGCGACCAATGGTGCGCGCTGATGGAAATGACCGACGTCTGCTTCGCTCCCGTGCTGTCGATGGCCGAGGCGCCGTCGCACCCGCACAATGTCGCGCGCGGCACCTTCATCGAGGTGGGTGGCGTGATGCAGCCGGCGCCGGCGCCGCGCTATTCGGTGACGAAAACCGATACGCCGCGGATGACGACGGCGTTCGACGCCGAATTGGCGGCCAAGTGAGCCTCCCTCCCCCTTGTGGGGAGGGCGACTCGGCGCCAGCCGAGCGGGGTGGGGGTTCCCGCCCTTTTCGGGTAACGCTGACCCCCACCCCGCTCGCGCAAAAGCGCGAGTCGCCCTCCCCACAGCCGTTAGGCGACGCGAAGCGTCTACGGGGAGGGAGTCGATGAAGCCTTACGCCACCGACCCGGCGCAATCACGCGGGCGGCTCCACCCCGAACCCGCCTCCGCCACCCGCACTGCCTTCCAGCGCGACCGCGACCGCATCGTCCACAGCAGCGCCTTCCGTCGCCTGCGCTACAAGACCCAGGTTTTCGTCGCCCCCGATGGCGATCATTTCCGCGTCCGCCTGACCCACAGCCTCGAAGTCGCCCAGATCGCGCGAACGCTCGCCCGCGCCCTGGGCCTTGATGAAGACCTGACCGAGGCGCTGGCGCTGGCCCATGATCTCGGCCACCCGCCGTTCGGCCATTCGGGCGAGGACGCGCTGGAGGCAGCACTCGCGCCCTATGGCGGCTTCGATCACAATGCCCAAACTCTGCGCATCGTCACCAAACTCGAAAACCGCTACCCCGGCTGGGATGGGCTTAACCTCAGTTGGGAGACCCTCGAAGGCCTCGCCAAGCACAATGGCCCGATCCACGAACCAACCTGGGCGATGGCCGAAGCCGACGCGGCTTTTGGCCTCGATCTCGCCAGCCACGCCGGGTTGGAGGCGCAGGTCGCCGCGCTGGCGGACGACATCGCCTATGACAATCACGATCTTGATGACGGCATCCGCGCCGGGCTGTTCGGCATCGAGGACGTCGCCGCTGCCGTGCCGTTCACGGCGCAAAGCTGGGCAAGCGTCACCGCGCGCTGGCCGGGCACCGCGGCGCGGCGGTTGATCCCCGAAGTCGTGCGCGACCAGATCGGCCGGATGGCCGGCGATCTGCTCGGCGAAACCCGCCGCCGCATCAATGAAGTGGCGCCGCGATCGGTCGCCGATATCCGCGCCGCCGGCCACACGCTCGCGGCTTTCTCGCCCGCACTGCGCACCGAGACCGATGCGTTGAAGGCCTTCCTGCGCCAGCGGATGTACTGCCACGCGCATGTCGCCGCGCTGCGCGACCCGTCGAAGCTCGTCGTTGCCGGGCTGTTCGCCGCGCTCCACGCCGAGCCTGCGGCGATGCCCGCCGATTGGGCCGCCGCCACCCCCGCCGACGAACCGGCGCGCGCCCGCCACATCGCCGATTTCATCGCCGGCATGACCGATCGCTATGCGTTGAAGCTCTATCAACGGCTTGTCGGGCCATCACCGCTACCCGCCGACATCATCATCTAGGCGCGTTCCGACATATCCTCGACGTCGAGGCCGAGCCGTTCCATCCGCGCCTGCACCCGCGGCCATTCCTCGGCGATGAAGATGGCGCGTTCGGCCTTGAGCAGCGCCTTTGCCGCACCTTGCGCGGCGAACAGCCCGACGCCCTTTTTCGCCGTCACCATGCCGCCGGCCTGCAAGTCGTGATAGGCCTTGGCGACGGTCAACGGATTGACCCCGGCTTCAGCGGCGAGTGCCCGCACCGACGGCAGCAAGGCACCGTCGCCCGATTCGAGGATACGCGCCACGATGATATCGCGAATCTGCCGATAGATGGGGCGCTCGGTCGAGAACATGACTGTCTTATCGCAGTGGGACACCTCCGCGTCAATCATCGCGTTGTTTGCGACGTGACCGGACGCCGATGACGCGCGTCACGCCAGCGCCTTCACTCCGACCAAGGTCGCCAGCCCCAGAAAGGCGAGGAAGCCCATGATATCGGTGCACATCGTCACGAACACCGCCGACGACACCGCCGGATCGACCCCGGCGCGCTCCAGCCCCAGCGGGATCAGCATCCCCGCCAGCCCGGCGACGAGATTGTTGATCATCATCGCCGACGCGATCACCAGCCCCAGCATCGGTGAGTGAAAGATCACCGCCACGCCGACGCCGACCAATGCCGCCAGCGTCGCGCCGTTCATCAACGAAATCCGCACTTCGCGCCACACCGCCCGGCGGGCGTTCGATGCGGTCAGCTGGTTGGTGGCCAGCGCCCGCACCGCCACCGCCATGGTCTGGGTGCCGGCATTGCCGCCCATCGACGCGACGATCGGCATCAGCGCCGCCAGCGTCACCATTTGCGCGATCGTGCCTTCGAACGCGCCGATGACCATCGCCGCCATGATCGCCGTGCCGAGGTTGATGACCAGCCACACCACCCGCACCTTGAAGGTTTCGAACACCGGTTCGTTGATGTCGCCATCGCCGGCGCCCGACAGCTTCAACGCGTCCTCGCCGGCTTCTTCCTGGATGATGTGGACGATGTCATCGACGGTGATCACCCCGACCAGCCGGCCATTGCCATCGACGACGGCGGCCGAGATCAGCGCGTATTTCTGGAACTGCAGCGCGACTTCTTCCTGGTCCATGTCGACCGGGATCAGCGTCTGCTCGCGCTGCATGACATTGTCGACGGCGATGGCGGGCGAATTCGTCAACAGCCATGACAGCCGCATCGTGCCGACCGGCCGGCGTTCATCGTCGACGACGAAGATTTCCCAGAAATCGGTTGCCGGATCGATGGTGGCGCGGACCTGTTCGATGACTTCGCCGACCGTCGCGCCTTCCGCGACCGCGACCAGCTCGCGCTGCATCAACCGTCCGGCCGATTCCTCGGGATAGTTGAGCGCCGCCTCGATATCGGCGCGATCCGCCGGTGTCAGCGCCGACAGCAGCGCGCGCTGATCGTCGTCATCCAGATCCTCGATGAGCGCGACCGCGTCATCGGTATCGAGCTGGGTGACAACCTCGGCGACCTCGCCCACCGACATCGCCGCCAGCACGTCCTCGCGGACATAATCGTCAAGCTCGGCGATGACGTCGGCATCGAGCGCCTCGCCGATGGCGCGCGCCAGCGGCCCGCGATCATCCTCGGCCACCAGCGCGAAAAGATCGGCGATATCGGCCGGATGCAGCGGCGCCACCAGCGCCCGCGCCGCCTCGTCGTTGCCATCGTTGATGGCGGTGATGACCTGCGCGACAAAACCGCGCGACAGCCGGCCTTCCTCCAGCGCCTCGCGCGGCGCGTCAGGCGTATTGCGCGGGCGCTCCGCATCGGGATGAAGGTTCTGCACGGTCATGTGCAGGCTTATAGCGGGGCAGGGGCATTGCGCCAGACGTTGAGGTGCGATCGTGGACGCGATGCTTTGCGCCCGAAGCGGGACTTCGATCCGACGCCGACGAAGCCGCCGTCAGACCAGCGCCAGCGCCACCACCAGCCGGCAATCGATGACCATGCCGTCGCGGCGCCTGGCGTCGAGGAAATCCCGCAGCCCGGCCAGCGCCACGACATGGACGATGATATCCTCGCCATCGACGCCGCCGCCGGGTCCAGTGCGCGTCAACCCCGTCGCCTTGAACAGCTCGAACATTTCCGACGACATTCCCGGCGATGTCGCAAAACCGCCGATCGCCTGCCAGTGCGCCGCCTCGAAACCGGTTTCTTCGGCGAGTTCGCGCGCCGCAGCGAGGATGGCGGTGTCGTCAACGCTGGTATCGCCGATCAGCCCGGCGGGAAGCTCGATGCTGCGGGCGTCGTGCGGGACGCGATACTGCTCGACAAGCACGATCTCGCCTGCGTCGGTCAGCGCCAGGATGACCGCGGCGCCGATGTCGCCGACGCGCGCCGCATATTCCCAAGCGCCCTGGCTGCGGACTTCGAGGTATTTTCCCTGCCAGAGCGTCGTCATGCCGGGCTCGCGAACGCCGTTCCGTTGCGCGCCGGCCCGCCACCGAGCGGCGTCAGCCCGCCGGGGACCAGCGCCAGCCCCTGCGTCGCCAGCCCCTGCGTCGCCAGCCAGGCGGCAAGGGCGTCGCGGTCGCCGATCGAGATCGAGAACATCATTGCGGCCCCGCTAGC
>JANNJH010000274.1:0-1484 GCA_031405775.1 Sphingomonadales bacterium
CCGGCGGCGACCGCGAGGAGGTCATCAACCCGGCGACCGAAGCCGTGATCGGCCTTGCCCCCGTCGGCGACATCAAGGCGACCGAAGCCGCGATCGCGGCGGCGCGCCGGGCCTTTGACGAAGGCCCGTGGCCGATGATGAAAATGGCCGAGCGCGCCGCCGTCATGCTTCGCCTCCACGCCGCATTGCTGGCGCGGCGAGCCCGCATTGTCGAGCTCATCATCGCCGAAGTCGGCTGCGCCCAGGGCATCACCAACGCCATGCAGGTCGACGCGCCGCTGACGCACCTGTTATCGGCGATCGAACATTCGGCGCGCGAGACGACCGTCCAGTTGCCGGTCGAAATGACGCCCAACCCGATGGACCCCCATGGCCCGCAGCTGCTCGGCGGCACCACCATCGTTCGCGAACCCATCGGCGTTGTCGCGGCGATCACCGGCTACAACTTCCCGTTCCTGCTCAACCTGTCAAAGATCGTCCCCGCCCTGCTCGCCGGCAACACGCTGGTGCTCAAGCCGTCGCCATTCACGCCATTTTCGGCGCTGCTGTTCGGCGAAGTGGCGATCGAAGCCGGGCTGCCGAACGGCGTGCTCAACGTCATCACCGGCGGCGCCGAAGTCGGCACGCAACTGACCACCGACCCGCGCGTCGACATGATCTCGTTCACCGGCTCCGAGGCCGTTGGCGCCGCAATCATGGCGCAAGCGGCGCCGACGCTGAAACGCGTTCACCTCGAACTCGGCGGCAAGTCGGCGATGATCGTCCGCGCCGACGCCGATATCGTCCACACCGCGACGCAGGCCGTGGCGATCCTGTCGGTCAACGCCGGCCAGGGCTGCGCGCTGCTGACACGCTTGCTGGTCCATAATTCCGTCCGCAAGCAATTCGTCGAGACCGCCCGCGCCGTCGCCGCGCAGTGGAAGATCGGCGACCCGGCCGACCCAACCGTGCTGATGGGGCCGCTGATCCGCGAATCGCAGCGCGGCAAGGTCGAAAAATATATCGCCATCGCCCGCGCTGAGGGGGCGACGCTGGTCCATGGCGGTGGCCGCCCGGCCGGGCTGGCCAAGGGGTTCTTCACCGACATCACCCTGTTCGACAATGTCGAGAACAGCATGACCATCGCGCAGGAAGAAATCTTCGGGCCGGTCGGCGCCGTCATCGGTTTCGACACCGACGACGAGGCGATCCGCATCGCCAACGACAGCCGCTATGGCCTCAACGGCGGCATCGCCACCGCCGATGCCGCCACCGGCTGGGCGATGGCGCAGCGTATCCGCTCCGGCAGTGTCGCCATCAACGGCGGCACCGGCAAGATGAGCTATGCGCCCATCGGCGGCTACAAGCGCTCGGGCATCGGGCGCGAATACGGCCCTGACTGGCTCAAGGAATACACACAGGAAAAGTCGATCTTCTATCCGGTCGGTCGCTAGAGCGGGATGACGCTGGATTGAATCGATGGGGGATTCCCATATCGGCTGATT
>JANNJH010000275.1:0-6623 GCA_031405775.1 Sphingomonadales bacterium
TTGCGAGGCCAGTCCAGATCACGGCGGGAGTGAGGCGCGAGGTTGCTGGGTATCGCGGCCGTCCGGGCTTGTCCTGCCGACCCTGAACCACAGGGCATAGAGTGCCGGCAGGAAGAACAGCGTCAGCGCCGTGCCGACGACGGTGCCGCCGATCAGGACCACCGCCAGGCCGCCCCAGAACGTCGAATGGGTAAGCGGCGCGAACGCCAGGACTGCCGCCAGCGCCGTCAGCAGCACGGGCCGCGACCGATGCACCGTCGCCTCGATCACCGCCGCGCCGTCGTCCATCCCCGCTGCCTTGTTCTGGCGGATCTGGTCGATCAGGATCAGCGTGTTGCGCATGATGATCCCGGCGAGGCCGATCAGGCCCAGGATCGCCGTGAAGCCGAAGGGCTGGCCGGTGATCAGCAGCGCCGGCACGGCCCCCACCAAGCCCAGCGGGGCAGTCGCGATGACCAGGAACATCGCGGCGAACGAGCGCACCTGCACCATGATGACGGCGAGCATCAGCATCACCATCAACGGTAGAGTCGCGGCGATCGCGCTGTTCGCTTTGCTGCTTTCCTCGATCGCGCCGCCGATATCGATGCGATAGCCCGGCGGCAGGCGCGCCTCGAGAGACTGGAGGCGCTGCGATACCTTCATCGTCACGTCGGGGGCTTGTGCGCCGTCGACGATGTCGGCGTGAATCGCGATATAGCTCTCGCGGTTGCGGCGGGTGAGCAACGGCTCCTCCATCACCGGCGCCAGCTGCGCGACCTGCGCCAGCGGCACTGATTTGCCCGAAGCGGTGACGATCATGGCGTCGCCAATCTCGCCGAGCGCGCGGCGTTCGGCGGCGGTGGCGCGGACGATCACCTCGACGGGACGCAGGTCGTCGCGCAGCTGGGTGACCGGAGTCCCCTGCAGCAGGGTTTGGAGCTGGCGACTGACGCTTGCCGGACTGAGGCCGATCTGGCGAAGCCGCTCCTGGTCAAAGCGCAGTCGCAGCGCGAGCGCGCGTTCGCCGGCCTCGATGCGGACGTTGGCAGCGGTCGGCTCGGTCGCGATGACGTCGCCGATCTGGAGGGCCAGGCGATGCAGTTCCGCCATGTCGGGACCGACGACGCGGAAGCTGACGGGATAGGCTACCGGTGGCCCCATCGTCAGCCGGGTGACCCGCATGCGTGCGGCGGGAAACGGATTGCCCGCCAGCAGTCGCCTGATGCTTGCGAGCACGACCTCCCTTTGCCCGTCGGCGGTGACCACGACCAGCTTGGCGAAGGCGGGATCCGGCAGCTCGGGGTTTTGCGACACGAAAAAGCGTGGCGAACCCGCGCCCAGATAGGTGATCACATGCGCCGCGCCAGGCAGCCGCCGGATCGTCGCTGCGACCTGCCGGGCGACCTTTTCGGTGGCGACGGTCGATGATCCTTCCGGCAGGTTGATGTCGATCAGCAGTTCGGGCCGGTCGGTCTGCGGAAAGAACTGCTGCGGCAGCAGGCCGACGCCCAGCGCCGACAGCACGAACATCGCGACGACGCCCAGCACGACCTGTTTGCGCCGATCAACGCAACGGCGGATCCAGCCGCGCAGTCGTTCATAGCGAGGGGTATGGTACATCGCGTCGAGGTCGTGACCCGAGAACGCGATCACCGGCAGCAGCTTCACCCCGAGATAGGGAATGATGATCACCGCGACGAACCAGGACGCGATCAGCGCGTAGGCGACGACCCAGAACAGGTCGCCCGAGAACTCCGAAACACCGGACGGCGCGAGCCCGATCGGAACGAAGCCGATAATCGTCACCAGCGTGCCCGACAGCATCGGCGCGGCGGTCGAGCGCCAAGCATAGGCTGCGGCGGCGATGCGATCGAGGCCCTGCTGCATCTTCACGACCATCATTTCGATCGCGATGATCGCGTCGTCGACCAGCAGGCCCAGCGACACGATCAGCGCCCCCAGCGAGACCAGGTCGATGTTGTGGCCGTTGACCAGCATGACGACAAAGGTCACGCCCAGCGTCAAGGGCACCGCGGCGGCGACGACGATGCCGACGCGAAATCCCAGCGCTGCAAAAGTCGCGATGATGACGGCGGCGAGGGCGACGACGAATTTGCCCGCAAACTCGTCGACCGACGCCGAGATATTGCGCGCCTGGTCGGCTACCTTGACCAGCTCGATGCCCAGCGGCAGGCTGACGCGGATCTCGGCCTCCCGCGCCGCCAGCAGCTTGTCGAGCTTCAGCCCGTTGAACTTTGGCACCATGTTGACGCCCAGCATGATCGCCGGTTCGCCGTCGCTGATGATGCGGAAGGCAGCGGGTTCCTCATAGCCGCGGCGGACATCCGCGACATCGCCGATCTTGAGCGTGCGGCCGCCCACTTCGATGGGCGACGAGCGGATTTGCTCGACAGTTTCCAACGCGCCCTCGGCGCGGATCTGGACGCGCGGCCCTGCTGTCTCGACGAAGCCGGCGGGCGCGAGGTCGTTGCGGCCGGCAAGCGCGGCGGTCAGCGCCTGCTGCGTGATCCCCAGCGCCGCCATCCGGCGACCTGAAAATTCGACATAGATGCGCTGCGCCTGTTCGCCCAGGATGTCGATGCGCTTGACGCCCTGGACCGGCAGCAGGCGCTGCCGCACGTCCTCCGCGACGCGGACCAGCGCGCGATGCGGCAAGCCACGCGCGGTTATCGTGTAAAGCGCAAAATACGCGTCGGCATAGTCATCGTTGAAGAACGGGCCGCGCACACCGGGCGGCAGGTTCGGCGTCTCGTCGCCGAGCTTCTTGCGAATTTCGTAGAACTGGTCGCGCAACGCCGCAATCGGCATGGTGTCGCGAAGAATGATGGTCATGGTCAGCTGGCCGGAGCGGGTCACCGTTTCGACGCGGTCGAGGTAACGCACCTCCTGAATGCGCTTTTCCAGCCGATCGGCGACCTGGCTCTGCATCTCGGCCGCGGTGGCGCCCGGCCAGCTCGCCGCGACGACCATCGCCTTGACCGTAATTTCAGGAGTCTCGGCGCGCCCGAGGCGAACGAACGCCATCGACCCCGCGATCAGGATCGCGATCACGAGAAACAGCGTCAGCGCCTGTTCGCGCACCGCAAATGCGGAAAGGTTGAAGCCTTTCATGTGCCGGTCTGGCTGCGGGCCTCACGCATGCCGGCGTAGCGCACCAGCTGGCCGATCTTGAGCAAATGGGCGCCCAGCGCGATGACGCGCTCGCCGGCACGCAAGCCGTCGCCGATGTCGGCGGTCTCGTCGCCCAGCGCGGCGATGTGCACCGGCCGGAAGGCCACCCGATTGTCATCGCCGACGACCCAGACGCCTGGACCGCCGCCGTTGTCGTGCAGGGCTGCGAGCGGCACCGCGACGCGACTTGCGGCCGTGCTGCTGATCCGCACCGTCGCGGTGGCCCCGAGCGGCAGCTTGCCGCCGCCGACGATCTCATAGCGCGCCTCGTAGGTGCGTGTCGCCGCGTCCGCCTCGGCAGCGAGGCTGAACAGCGTCGCTGCGTAACGCTGGCTGTCGCCATAGAGTGTGACGGCGGCGCCCGCCCGCGCCGCCTTGCGGGAATTCTCCGGGATCGCGACCACGGCGTCGCGCGCGCCGAGCCAGGCGAGCCTGACGACCCGTTGCCCGGCGGCGACGACTTGCCCCGGCTCCGCCGCAATCGACATCACGACGCCGTCGGCATCCGCGACGAGAGTGGTATAGCCGCTCTGATTGCCGGCGCTGCGCGCGCTTGCCTCGAGCGCGCCCAGCCGTGCACGCGCGGCGTCGGCTTCGGCACGGGCCAAATCGACGCTGCGGCCGGTCACGAAGCCCCGCGCGACGAGCGGCGTCAGGCGACGAAGGTCGTCCTGCGCGCGCTTGTTCTCGGCCCGCGCCGCGTCGGCCTGGTCCTGCGCGGCGTTGGCGGCGAGCGCATAGTCCGCCAAATCCAGCCGCGCTAGCGGTTGACCCCGCCGGACGCCCTGTCCGGCGGCGACGAAGCGCGAGACGATCTTGCCCGGAATTCGGAACGCCAGGTCGCTCTCGATGCGGGCCCGCACGGTTCCGGTGAAGCTCATCCCCGCCGGCGCCTGCGAACCGACGATGACCGTCTGCACCAGCAGCGGCTGACGCGGCGGGGCAGGCTGCTGCGCGCAACCCGCGAGCACCGCAACTGCGATCGTCGGCCTCCACTTTCCCACGCGCCCAGCTGATCCCCGCCGTTGATAATCCGCTTCTCGAACATCCGAGCGCACCGGCCTTGTCAAGGGCCAGAGTGCACAGGATCCCACCGGGGCGGTGGTCCACCGGCCGTTGCGGAGGATGCCAAACTCCGCCGCGGCGGTCAATCACGCAGCGACCTCGTTTCGCCGCGCCCGATGAGATCAGCTGTCGGTGAGTTGCTGTTCGGCCTTGACGAGGCCGGCAATCGCCGGGCGGCACGAGCCGCAGTTGGTGCCGGCGTTGATCGCCGCGCCAACGGCTTCGACGCTGGTCAGCCGGTGCTCGGCTATCGCCCTGATGATGGTCTTGAGGCCGATATCGAAGCAGGCGCAGATGATCGGGCCGCGGTCGGCGGCGGGTGTTGCCGGGCGACCGGCGAGCAGTTCGTTCGACGAGGCTTGCGGCGCCGCCAACTGCGTGATCAGCCAGTCGCGGCCGGGCAGGCTGTTGTCGCGCGCGATGAACAACGCCGCCTTGATCGCGCCGGCGGTCATGACGACGCCGCGCATCACGCCGCGGCGGCGGTCATGGACTTCGGCGTGTTCGCCCGGCGGCAGCAGCGCCAGCAGCGCTTCGGGGTCGCCAGATCCGGCAAGTTCGACCAGCCAGCCGGACGCGATGCGGATTTTCGTCCAATGGTCGCAGGGCGGCGCTACGGGCTCGTCCTCGCAGATGAGGAAGCCTGTCCAGTCCGGCGTCACCGCGGTGATCGCGGCGGGGGTGTTCTTGAAACCCGGCTGGCCGCTGATGGGATCACGCCCCCGGCCCGGCAGTCGCCCGGTACGGCCGAGCGAAGCGGTCTGGTCGGTCCAGTGGATGGGGACGAAAATTTCGCCGCGGCGCTGGCCGTTGTCGATGTCGACCCGGTAGATGCTGCTGCCGCTGGCGGTGCTGACGCGGGCGAGGCCATTTTCGTGCAAGCCGAATCGAGCCGCGTCTTCCGGGTGAACCTCGACCAGCGGTTCGCGGCGGTGTTGCGACAGGCGCGGCGACAGGCCGGTGCGCGTCATGCTGTGCCATTGGTCGCGATAGCGGCCGGTGTTGAGGCGCAGCGGCAGGGCGGGGTCGTCGTCGATGGGTTCGGGCATTGTGATGACGAGGCGGGCCTTGCCGTCCGGCGTCGGGAAATCGCCGGCGGCGAAGGGCTGGGCGCCGCCCCAGAGGAAGGGCGTCATCGCGTCATAATCGGCCGGTGCTTCGATGTGCAACAGGCGGGTGCCGTGGTTTTCGAAGCGGGTCATGGCGGCGAATTCGGCGAATATCGCCGCCTGGTCGGGAAAATCGAAGGCGCTTTGCCAGCCCATGCGACGCGCGACTTCGGCGATGATCCACCAATCGGGGCGGGCGTCGCCCGGTGCCGACAGGAAGCCGCGCTGGCGCGAGACGCGGCGTTCGGAATTGGTGACGGTGCCGTCCTTTTCGCCCCAGCCAAGGGCCGGCAGTTTGACATGGGCGAAGGCGCTGGTGTCGGTTCGTCCGACGCAATCCGAGACCACGACGAAGGGGCAGGCCGCCAGCGCCGCGCGCACCGCGTCGCTGTCGGGCAGGCTGACCACCGGGTTGGTCGCCATGATCCACACTGCCTTGATGCGACCATCGGCGATGGCGTCGAACATCTCGACCGCCTTGAGGCCGGGGGCAGGGGCGATGGCTGGCGATTGCCAGAAGCGCTGCGCCCGGTCGCGTTCGGCGGCGGAGAAGCCCATGTGCACCGCCAGCGTCGAGGCCATGCCGCCGACTTCGCGGCCGCCCATGGCGTTGGGCTGGCCGGTGATGCTGAAGGGGGCGGCACCGGGCTTGCCGATGCGGCCGGTGGCGAGGTGGAGGTTGATGATGGCGTTGACCTTGTCGGTGCCGCGGATCGATTGGTTCACGCCCTGGCTGAACAGCGTCACCGTTCGCGGGTGCGAAGCGAACAGCGCGTAAAAGGCCGCGAGCGCTTCGGCGGGGATGTCGCAGGCGGCGGCATCGTCGGTGATGCTGTCCCAAAAAGCTTCGGGGGCGGTGACATGGGCGGCGAGATAGTCCGCATCGAGGCCGGCGGTGTCGCGCATATGGGCGAGCAGGCTGTTGAACAGCGCGGTGTCGGTGCCGGGGCGGATGGCGAGGTGGAGATCGGCGCCTTGCGCGGTTTCGGTGCGGCGCGGGTCGATGACCACCAGCTTGGTGCCGCGCGCCTGGCGCGCTGCCTCGATGCGCTGCCAGACGACCGGGTGGCACCAGGCGGTATTCGACCCGACAAGGATGATGAGGTCGGCGTTATCGAGGTCGTCATAGGTGCAGGGCACCACGTCCTCGCCAAAGGCGCGGATATGGCCGGCGACGGCGCTCGCCATACAAAGCCTTGAATTCGTGTCGATATTGGCGGTGCCGATGAAACCCTTCATCAGCTTGTTGCCGGCACACCGGCGAGATCGGTGATG
>JANNJH010000276.1:0-1033 GCA_031405775.1 Sphingomonadales bacterium
TCCGCTGCGCTATCTGCCACCGCGCGGGTAAGGCAGCGCCTCCGGTCGGCGCCGGTTCTGGACCCGAATATATCACGTCATCCCGACGCAAGCCGCGATGACGAAGTTGCAGAAGGGCGGCAGACAAGCACAGGCCGGCGCGCGCGGCACGCCGCGACTCGCTTCTTGCCGCCAAAATCCCTATGCAGCGCGCCATGACGCTCACCCTCCCCGAACCGCCGAAGATCGGCATTGTCTCGCTTGGTTGCCCGAAGGCGCTGGTCGATAGCGAGCGCATCCTGACGCAGCTACGCCGCGACGGCTATGCGATGTCGGCGTCGTATGACGGCGCGGACGTGGTGCTGGTCAACACCTGCGGGTTTCTCGACAGCGCCAAGGCCGAGAGTTTGGAGGCGATTGGCGAGGCGATTTCGGCGAACGGCCGCGTTATCGTCACCGGATGTTTGGGTCATGAGGCGGAGATGATCCGCGCGCGTTTTCCCAAGGTGCTCGCGGTGACCGGACCGCAGCAATATGAGCAGGTGGTGAGCGCCGTCCACAAAGCCGCGCCGCAGACGCCGTCGGCGTATCTCGACCTTGTGCCGCGTGCTTATGACGAAGGCGCCGGGCTCAAGCTGACGCCGCGCCACTACAGCTATCTCAAGATTTCGGAGGGCTGCAATCACAGTTGCAAATTCTGCATCATCCCCGATCTGCGCGGGAAGCTGGTCAGCCGGCCGGCGAATGCGGTGGTGCGCGAGGCACAGAAGCTCGTCGAAGCCGGCACGCGCGAGCTGTTGGTGATTTCGCAGGATACCAGCGCCTATGGCGTCGATATCGGCCACGCGGAATCGGTGCTGAACGGGCGCTCGATCCGCGCGCATGTCGCCGATCTGTCGCGCGCGCTTGGGCAAACCGGGGCATGGGTCCGGCTGCACTATATCTACCCCTATCCGCATGTCGATCAGCTGATCCCGTTGATGGCCGAAGGGCTGGTGCTGCCGTATCTCGACATTCCATTCCAACATGCCGCACCGGCGGTGCTGAAGGCGAT
>JANNJH010000277.1:0-1648 GCA_031405775.1 Sphingomonadales bacterium
GTCGCCAGCGGCAATGTCTCCTATGAATTCCGTAACTTCGTGCTGAACGGCCCCGATTTCGCGGCGTCGGTGCTGGCGCGCTGCCAGGGGCCGCGGCCGTTCTTCGGCCTGCTCGGCAGCTTCTTCCGCGACCAGACGAGCTGGCTCGAACCCTTCACCACCCTGGCGCCGGCCGACCAGGCGCGGCTGCAGGCGCTGCCCGAGGACCAGCAGATCAAGGCGCTCGCCGAACTCGGCAAGCTCGATGCCTATGTCCGCACCCGCGGCATGCCGCGCGCCAAGTTCGATGCCTGCCTTGCCGACAAGGCGGCGCTCGACAAGCTGCTGGCGCTGCGCACCCAGGCCACCGACATTTACAAGCTGACCGGAACGCCGGGCTTCGTCATCAACGGCAAGACCCAGGATGGCGTCTTTACTTGGGCGGGTCTGGAGCCCAAGCTCAAGGCGGCGTTGCAGTAACGGCGCTAATTCCGTGACTTGGGGGCATTGAGTTGGAGTTCCGCAAGCTCAGGCTGGCTGGATTCAAATCCTTTGTCGAAGCGGCGGAATTGCGCATCGAGCCGGGGCTGACCGGCGTTGTCGGCCCCAATGGCTGCGGCAAGTCGAACCTGCTCGAAGCCTTGCGCTGGGTGATGGGCGAGGCCAGCCCCAAGTCGATGCGATCGGGCGGGATGGACGATGTCATCTTCGCCGGAACCGGGACGCGACCGGCGCGGGCGTTCGCGCAGGTGACGCTCGGGCTGGCCGGAGCCGCCGGCGAAGAGATTGAAGTTTCACGCAAAATTGAGCGCGGCAGCGGGTCGGACTATCGCGTCAACGGCCGCGATGCGCGGGCGCAGGACGTGCGGCTGCTGTTCGCCGACAGCGCCACCGGGGCGCATTCGCCGGCGATCGTCGGGCAGGGGCGAATCAGTTCGATCATCGCCGCCAAGCCGGCCGAGCGCCGGATGCTGCTTGAGGAGGCCGCGGGAATCGCCGGATTGCATGTGCGGCGGCGCGAGGCGGAAATTCGCCTGCGCGCGGCCGAGGCCAATGTCGGGCGGCTCGACGATGTCATCCGCAATCTTGAGGCGCAGGCCCATGCGCTGCGCCGCCAGGCAAAGATCGCGCAGCGTTACCGGGCGATTTCCGACAAGTTGAAAATCGCGGAAACTTCAGTGCTTTATGCGCGCTGGAAAGCGGCGATGGCGGCATCGGAAGCGGCGCGGACAGCGGCAGCGGCGGCCGAATCGCGGACCGGCGAGCTGACGCGGATCGCCGCCGCGCTGACCACCGAGGCGACCAACGCCAGCGCCGGCCTGCCCGATCTGCGGATGGCGGAAGCCGGAGCGGCAGCGGCGGTGCAGGCGCTGCGCCAGTCGCGGGCGCTGCTCGATGCCGAAAACGCCGGCGCGGTGAAGCGGCGCGGCGAGCTTGCGACATTGCTGGCGGCGGTGGCGCGCGATGCGGCGCGCGAGGCGTCATTGGCCGATGACGCGGCGGCGGCGGATGCTCGGCTGGGGGCCGAATCGACGGGTCTGGCGGGGCGGCTGGCGGCGGCCGAGGCGGCGTTGCCGGGGCAATTGGCGGGCGCGGGCGCAGCGGTGGCGGGGGCAGGCGCCGCCGAATCGCGGCTGGGCGCGGCGCTCGATGCCCATGCGGCGGCGGC
>JANNJH010000278.1:0-3803 GCA_031405775.1 Sphingomonadales bacterium
GCTCTAGCTGCCATGAACCTCTCCCGCCTTCCCCATGAACCCGGCGCGCTGGTGGACTTCTATCAGCAAGCCCTCGATCACCTCGGCGCAGTCTGCGAGCGCACCTGGTTCGACCGCCTCCAGCTCGTCGCCGAAGGCCGCGCCGCGAAACTCTGGAACGACGACGGCGCGCTGCACGAAACCGAATTGCACTTCCCCGCGCCTGAAAACTCCGCTCCGCGCGACGCCGCCCGCGAAGTGTTTCCCGGCTGTCCGCTCACGTTCCGCCTCGCCGAGACACTCTTTCCCTCGCCACTCACGCTGGAGCGCGCCGTTCTTTCCAGCGACCGCACGCAGCCGCCCACCGCCGACGTCGCGGAAAAACTCTGGCGCGCGCAATGGCCCGACGGCGCACGCTGGCGGATGGACGGCGCGTTCAAACCCGCGCACCACTTCTCGCTGCTCGCCCTCGCGCGTTGCGAGATTCAAGCCATCGACCAGCATTGGTCGCTGCACCGCGTCGCCGTCGCGCTGCCCGGCGGCGAAGCGGACGAAGCGCTCGCCGCCGCCGTGGACTTCGCCGACCTCGCCGCTGAGATTCCGCCCGACTTGAACTGGCCCGCCTGCGACACTGCCCGCTGGCACGAACATCTCAGTGCCGCCCTGACCGGCGCGCTCGCGACCGAACTCGATTCCATCCGCCACCGCCAGGAGAATTACCTCCGCCGCGAACTCGACCGCATCGACGCCGGGGCTTTCGCCCGAGATAGCGGAGCATCTTTTCGAGCCTTTCCGCAGCAGCAAGGAACAGGGAATGGGGATGGGACTGTCGATCAGCCGGACGATCATCGAAGCGCATGACGGTCGCATCTGGACCGATCGGTCGGAATTGGGCGGCAGTGCCTTTCACTTCACGCTGATGGCGGGCACCATCGGCAATGACTGAGCGCCGCGTCTATATCGTCGACGACGAACCGATCGTACGGCGCTCGATCCAGTTCATGCTGCGTCCCTCGGGCTTCGAAGTGCAGAGCTTTGAATCGGGCGAGGCATTCCTCAAGGCGGTGGCGGGGCTGGCCAACGGCTGCCTGGTGCTCGATGTGCGCATGGCCGGGATGGATGGACTTGCCGTCCAGCAGGCGCTGCGCGATCGCGGCATCGTCATGCCGGTGATCATCATCACCGGCCATGGCGACATCGGAATCGTCGTCAGGGCGATGAAGGCGGGGGCTGTCGATTTCATCGAGAAGCCGTTCGAAAAATCGGTGCTGGTCGCGGCGATCGAGCAGGCGCTGATGCACCATGACGGGCGCGAGCAGCTGACGACTTTGGCCGAGGCGGCGCGCGCGCAGCTCAACGTGCTGACCCCGCGCGAGCAAGATGTGCTTGCCGGCCTGGTCGACGGCCAGTCGAACAAGGTCATCGCCAACGGGCTGGGCATCAGCCCGCGAACCGTCGAGATCCACCGCGCCAATTTGATGAGCAAGTTGACGGTCAACAGCCTGTCGGACGCACTGCGGATCGCCTTCACCGCCCGGCTGGGGGAACTGGCGGCCTGATTGGCCCTTTGTTGCGGGCAACGACGCCCGTCAGCTGCTGCCGCGCGACCGCCGCTCGCCGCGCCGATTGCCGCTGGTTGCCGACGACAGCCGCCGCGACTTGGGCTTGGGCGTCGCCGACAGCGGCACCACCACCAGCGGCACGCCCAGTTCGGGATCAAAGCCGAGCATGGTGAACGATTCGTTGATGTGGCCGGGCAATTCCGCCGTCACGTCGAGCTTGCCGCCATCGGGGGCATCCATCACCAGCCGCCGGGCGTGGAGATGCAGCTTGCGGCTGATGCCGCCGGTCAGAAAGGCTTCCTTGCCGCCATATTTGGCATCGCCGACGATGGGATTGCCGATCGCCGCCGCATGGACGCGGATCTGGTGCGTCCGCCCCGTCAACGGCGAGAATTCGACCCAGCCGGCCCGCGCCCCGGCGCGATCGATGACGCGATAGCGCGTCTTCGACTTGAGCCCGGTTTCGGGATCGACGTGCATCTTCTCGCCGCCGCTGCCGGGCTGTTTCGACAGCGGCGCGTCGATCTCGCCGGCTTCGACGTTGGGCACGCCGATGGTCAGCGCCCAATAGGTCTTTTTGGCGTCGCGGCTCGAAAACACCTTGGAAAAGAACGCCGCGGCGCGCGCCGTGCGAGCCAGCAGCAGCACGCCCGACGTGTCCTTGTCGAGCCGGTGCACCAGCTTGGGCCGCGTCGTCATCTCGAACTGCAACGCATCGAGCAGCCCGTCGACATGGGTGGTGATGCCGATGCCGCCCTGCGTCGCCAGCCCCGGCGGCTTGTTGATGACGATGGCGTGCTTGTCCATATGGATGACAAGCCCTTGAATATAATCGATCTGGTTCTGGCTCAGCGGTTCGCGTTCGCGCGCCACCGGCCGCGGCGCCGCCGTTTCGGGAACGACATCGGGCCACACCAAGGTCTGGCCGGCGGCGATCCGGTCGCCCGGTGCCGCCTTGGCGCCGTCGAGCCGCAGCGCCCCGGTGCGGGCCCAGCGCGAGACGATGTTGAAGCTGGTATCGGGCGCATGGCGCTGGAACCAGCGGTCGAGCCGGATGCCGTCGTCATCGTCGGCGATGATGGAAGTGGGCATCAGGCGCGACTCACATAAACGCCGGTCATCAACGCGAGCACCGAGCCCGCCACCGATGAGACCGCATAGGCCGCCGCAAGGCCGATTTCGCCGCGGTTGATCATGCTAAAAACTTCCAGGCTGAAGGCCGAAAATGTGGTGAAGCCGCCAAGCACACCAACGCCGAGGAGCAACCCAAGCGCCTCGCCATCGGCAGTGCGTGCCAGCCAGCCAACGAGCACACCCATGGCAAAGCCGCCAAGAATGTTGACCGCCCAGGTGCCGACCGGCAGGCCGACGCCAAGATTGGCGATCGTCCATTGCCCGACAAGGTAGCGCAGGCACGCGCCAAGCCCGCCGCCAACGGCAACAAGCATCAATGGCGGGACGGACGAAAGCACGGGCACGTGCGCTCCTTAGCGCGTTGCGCGGCTTTGCGCCAATTCAGACGATACCAAAGGTCCAGCCTTCGGTTTGGCGCACCGTTTCCAGCCCCGGCGGTGTCCACCAATGCGGCGCGGCGGCGATCGCCCGCAGCCCCGCCGCCGTCACCAGCGCGTCGCCGACATGGTCGGGAAAGCGCGCCGGGAAATCCGCTGGCATGGGTTCGCCGCCGAAATGCGCCAACGCCGCGTCGAGCGCCGCTTTGTCACGCAGCTTGCCGCGCGTCCCCGCCATCCGCGCAAAGGCCTGGGCATAGATTTCGAGAATCACCGGGCCTGATTCGGGGAGCGGATCGAACGGCCACACCGGCCAGCCGAGCCGGTGCAGCAGCCGCATTGCCGACAGCGAGGCCTTGCCGACCTGCGACGCCCCCAGCAGCACGAAATTCGACGTCGGCGTTCCCAATCGCGACGCCGCATAGACGCGCTCGGTCAGCCGCAAATGCGCGCGCAGATGGCGCGGACCATCGGCCGCCCCCATCCAGAAATGCTCGCGGCGATGCGCGATGAAGCCATGGCCGCCGAGATCGACGTCGCCCGTCGCCACCGCCTCGATTTCGGCCCAAAGCGCTCGCGCCGGCATCTCGAAACCGGGGACAGCAGCAAAACCAAACCCCGCGTCGATGCCGACAAGGACATCGCCCGACAGGCCGGCGAGCCATTCGAGCACGCCGGTCCGCGACCAGACGCCGTTATCCGGCAACACCAGCCGCGGCGCTTCGCTCCCGGCCCCCGCCACCGCCACCTG
>JANNJH010000279.1:0-1916 GCA_031405775.1 Sphingomonadales bacterium
GTCTCTCGCCTCTCCCGCAAGCGGGAGAGGGGGCGTCTTCAATCTGAGTGAAAGCGAGTCTAGCCGGAGGCACCCGATAGCCGCCAAAGGCTCTATTCGGCCGCCAGCGCCTGTTCGACCTCGGCCTCGGCCTGCTGCAGCGCCCACATCTCGGCATAGGCGCCGCCCGCCGCGAGCAGCGCGTCGTGCCGCCCGCGCTCGACGATACGGCCCGCCGACATCACCAAAATCTCGTCGGCGTCGGTGATCGTCGACAGGCGGTGGGCGATGACCAAAGTCGTGCGGCTTTGCGCCACCGCACCCAATGCCGACTGGATATCGGCCTCGGTGGCCGAATCGAGCGCGCTGGTGGCTTCGTCGAGGATGAGGATGGCGGGGTTCTTGAGGATGGTGCGGGCGATGGCGACACGTTGTTTCTCGCCGCCCGAAAGTTTCAGCCCGCGTTCGCCGACCTGTGTCGCATAGCCATCGGGCAGCGACACGATGAAATCATGGATGGCGGCGCCGCGGGCTGCCGCCTCGATCTCGGCTTGTGACGCATCGGGGCGGCCATAGGCGATGTTGTAACCAATCGAGTCGTTGAACAGCACGGTGTCCTGCGGGACGATGCCGATGGCGCGGCGCAAACTGTCCTGCGTCACCTGGCGCAGGTCCTGGCCGTCGATGGTGACGCTGCCGCCGGTGATGTCGTAGAAGCGATAGAGGATGCGGCTGAGCGTCGATTTGCCGGCGCCGCTATGGCCGACGATGGCGAGCTTGGCCCCCGGCGGCACGTCGAACGAGACGTCGTGGAGGATCTGGCGGCGGGGTTCATAGGCGAAATCGACGTGGGAAAAGCGCACATGCGCGCCGCTGATCGCCAGCGTCCTGGCATCGGCGGCGTCGGCGATCTCTTCGGGCGTGTCGATCAGCCCGAACATCGCCTCCATGTCGATGAGGCCCTGCTTGATCTCGCGATAGACCATGCCGAGCATGTCGAGCGGCCGGAAAAGCTGCGCCAGCAAGGTGTTGACCAGCACCACGTCGCCGATGGTGAATTTCCCCAGATGCCAGCCCCAGACGGTATAGCCCATGGCGGCGGCCATCATCAGGTTGGTGATCAGCGACTGGCCGACATTGAGCCAGGCCAGCGACACCTCGTTTTTCGTCGCCGCCTCGGTGTAGCGCTTGATGGCGAGGCCATAGTTGCGGTTTTCATGGGCTTCGGCGTTGAAATATTTGACGGTTTCGTAATTGAGCAGCGAATCGACGGCGCGCGCCACCGCCTTGTTGTCGCTGTCGACCATCTCGCGGCGCAGCTTCGACCGCCAGTCGGTGATCTTTTGCGTATAGGCGATATAGGCGGCGACCATGACCAGCACGGCGACGACCATCAACGGCCCGAGTTTTACCCAGAAGATGATGCACACCGCGGTCAGCTCGAAGATCGTCGGAAAGATGTTGAACAGGATGAAATACAGCATCGTGTCGATGCTTTTGGTGCCGCGCTCGACGACGCGGGTCAGCGCGCCGGTGCGGCGTTCGAGGTGGAAACGCAGCGACAGCTTGTGGATATGGGCGAAGACGTGCTGCGACAGCCGCCGCGCCGCGGTCTGGCCGACCTTTTCGAAGATGGCGTTGCGCAGATTGTCGAACAACACCCCGCCGAACCGCGCCAGCGCATAGGCGCCGACCAGCGCCACGGCGATCTGGATGCCATCGGGAACGCCGGTCGCCATTCGGTCGATGGCGCCCTTGAAGGCAAACGGCATCACCAGCATCGTCGATTTCGCCAGCAACACCAGCACCATCGCGGCGACGACGCGGGCGCGCAGGGCCGGCTCGGCACGCGGCCAGAGATAGGGCAGAAAACGCCTCAGAGTGCCGAAATCGGCCTTTCCTTGTGGCGGGCCCGAGGGCGCGGACATGTGATGCAT
>JANNJH010000280.1:0-1092 GCA_031405775.1 Sphingomonadales bacterium
AAAGCCCTCGCGCGGCCACATCCACCTGATAGGCCAGGATGTCGTCCGCTGTCGCTTGCGCGACCGATCGATCACCGAGGAACCGCGAGAACCCGTCGCCGACACGCCGGCTTCCTCGAAACCCTTGGCGCGCAGGCGACAGCTATCGCATTCGCCGCAAGGCCGACCTTGTAACGTCGGATCGTAGCAACTCCACGTCAGCGCCAGCGGCGCATCGACCTTGGCGGCGGCGCGGACGATATCGGCCTTGGTCATCGCGGCGAGCGGCGTGTGGATAGCGAATCGCCCGCCTTCGACCCCGGCCTTGGTGGCGGTGTTGGCCATGGCTTCGAACGCCGCGATGAAGTCCGGCCGGCAATCGGGATAGCCCGAATAATCCAGCGCGTTGACGCCGATGAAGATGTCGCGCGCCCCGGCGGCTTCGGCCCAGCCGAGCGCCACCGACAGGAAGATGGTATTGCGCGCCGGCACATACGTCACCGGGATGCCGGGCTCGACGCCCGATTTTGGCACATCGATATCCGCGGTCAGCGCCGATCCGCCGAAACCGCGCAGATCGAGCGGCAGCACAATATGGCGTTCGACACCGAGCGCGGCGGCGACGCGGGCGGCATGGTCAAGCTCGATGCGGTGGCGCTGGTTATAGTCGATGGTGAGGGCGAGCAGGCGATAGCCATCGGCCTTTGCCATGGCGGCGACAGTGGTCGAATCGAGCCCGCCCGAAAGCAGGACGACGGCGAGGGGGTGTTCGATGGTCATGCGGGTCATTAAGCGTTTTCCAATCAAATGGCTTCATTTGAGCTTCAAGAAAACGCGGTAAACAAAAAGATAGAGCGCCGACCCGAGTCTTCCGGGTCGAAAAGCGCTCTAACGCGATTCACGCCGGAATCGCGAAAACCTTCGAGCAGAATTTACAGTCGACGCTGATCTTGCCGTCGAATCCGCGCATTTCCAGCCGTTCGGCTTCGGGAAAGCTTTCGAGGACGCCCTGGATGTGCGCCATGTTGCAGCGGCAGCCGCGCGTCGGGGTCGCGCCTTCGGTGATGCGCACGCTTTCCTCGTGGAACAATCGCCACAGCAGCGATTCGGCGG
>JANNJH010000281.1:0-3624 GCA_031405775.1 Sphingomonadales bacterium
GCGTGCTCCGGCCGGTCGGAATCGTGGACCTGATCGATGTGGCCCAGGCGGCGCGCCACCGTGGCCACGTCGATCGACCTGTCGCCGCCGCCCACCACGACCACCCGCCTGCCCACATGCAGCATGCGGCCATCGTTGAAGGCCTTCAGGAAGGCGGTGGCGGTGACGCAGTTGGGCGCGTCGCCGCCGTCCACCGGCAGCGGCCGGCCGCTCTGCGCGCCCAGGCCCAGGAACACGGCGTCGAAGTCGGTCTGGATCTGCGCCAGCGTCACGTCGCTGCCGATGCGGCAGCTCATGCGCGTGGCCACACCCAGGTCCAGGATGCGCTGGATCTCGGTGTCCAGCACCGCGCGCGGCGTGCGAAAGCCCGGGATGCCGTAGCGCATCATGCCGCCCAGTTCGGCGCGCTCTTCGAAGATCGTCACCGCGTGGCCCTTGCGCGCCAGCTGGTAGGCAGCCGACAGCCCAGCCGGGCCACCGCCGATCACGGCCACCTTCTTGCCGCTGGCCTCGGCGGGCTTGACGAACGCGAGCTTGTTCGCGATCGCGTACTCACCGAGGAAGTGCTCGACAGAGTTGATGCCGACGAAGTCTTCGACCTCGTTGCGATTGCAGCCCGATTCGCAGGGTGCGGGGCAGACCCGGCCCATGACGGAGCGTCGAGCTGGCGCGCACCTTCGAAGCCTATGCGATCTCGGTCGAGCCAAGGAAGCTGGCGGGCAATCCGACCGAATTGGCGCACAGGATCGCCGCCATCCTCAGCGACAAGTCAGAGGCCGAAATCCTTGCCGAACTCACCCACAAGGGCCAGTTCCGCTATATCTCGCGCCGGGTGCTGCCGTCGGAGGCCAAGCGCATCAACGACCTTGGCGAGCCGGCGATCTTCCTGCGCCGCGAGGCCGAGCGACTGTATCCAAATTTCAATCTGGCCGCCCATGTCATCGGCTATACCGACGACGAGGGCCGCGGCGCCGTCGCCCTCGAAAAGGCCTTTGACGCGCGGCTCAGCGACAAGATCGGCCGCGGCACGCCGCTGCAACTGGCGCTCGATGTCCGCGTCCAGCAGGCGCTTGAGGATGAACTGCGCAATGTCTATGTCGACCAGCGGGCCAAGGGCGCCGCCGGAATTGTCATGGATGTCGACACCGGCGAAATCGTGGCGATGACGTCGCAGCCCGATTTCAATCCCAATGCCCCGGGCCAGAGCGACGACGCCTCGCGCTATAACCAGGCGACCTTCGCGACCTTCGAACTGGGTTCGACGTTCAAGGCCTTCACCGTCGCCAGCGGCCTCGATTCGGGCGTCATTCCGTCGATGCAAAAGACCTATGACGCCAGCCGCCCGCTGGTCGTCGCCCGGCATACCATCAACGACGATCACGCCCTCAACCGCTGGTTGACGGTCCCCGAAATCTTCATCCATTCATCGAATATCGGCACCGCCCGCATCGCCTGGGAGGTTGGCCGCGACCGCCAGCGCGCCATGCTCGAAAAACTCGGCTTCCTCAAACAGGTCGATTTCGAGCTCGGCGAACGCTCGCGCCCGCAATTTCCGTCGCTGTCGAACTGGGGCGAGTTGGCGACGATGACGATCGGCTATGGCCATGGCATCTCGGTGACGCCGCTGCACCTCGCCGCCGGTTATGCGGCACTGGTCAATGGCGGCATCTATCGCAATCCGACGCTGCTCAAGCACGTGCCCGGCGCCGTTCCGAAGGGCCATCGTGTTTACAGTGCGGCGACATCGGACACCATGCGGGCGCTGCTGCGGCTGGTTGTCACCAGCGGCACCGGGCGCAAGGCCGACGCTCCGGGCTATCGCGTCGGCGGCAAGACCGGCACCGCCGAAAAGGTCGTCGACGGCCGCTATGTCCACGGCGCCAACGTCTCGACCTTTGCCGCGGCGTTTCCGATGGACGCGCCCCGCTATGTCGTGGTCATGATGATCGACGATCCACGCGGCAGCAAGGCGAGCTTTGGCTTCAAGACCGCCGGCATGACCATCGCGCCGGCCACCAGCCGGTTGATCACGCGGATCGGTCCGTTGTTGGGCGTCCAGCCCGATGCGACCCGCGACGTCGACATGACGGCGATGCTGGGCGACGTCGACGCCAAGGTCGAGGAATAAGGCGTGCGACTGGGGGATCTTGTCGCTGGCGGCGGGGACAGGGTCATCACCGGCTTTGCGCTCGATCACCGCAAGGTCGCGCCCGGCACCGTCTTCGGCGCCTTTCCCGGTGCCCGCGTCAATGGCGAGGACTTCATCCCCGCAGCGATCGCCGCCGGCGCCATCGCCATCGTCAGCCGGCCCGGTATCGCCATCGAGGGCGCCCTCCACATCACCGCCGAACAACCGCGCGCCGTCTTCGCCCGCCTTGCCGCGCGCTTCTTCGCGCCGTTTCCGGCAACCACGGTCGCCGTCACCGGCACCAACGGCAAGACTTCGACCGTCGAACTCGTCCGCCAATTGTGGCACCAGGCCGGGCATACGGCCGCCAGCATCGGCACGCTGGGGGTGACCACCGCGCATGACCAGGTCTCGACCGGCCTGACGACGCCCGATGTCGTCACCTTCCTCGCCAACATGGCCGGGCTGCAGCGTGAAGGCATCACCCACGCCAGCTTCGAAGCCAGCAGCCCCGGCCTCGACCAGTATCGCACCGAGGGCCTGCCCGTCGCCGCCGCCGCCTTCACCAACCTGTCACGCGACCATCTCGATTACCACGGCACGATGGAGGCCTATTTCGCCGCCAAGCTGCGGCTGTTCACCGATGTCGTCGATGCGGATGGAAGCGTCGTCGTCTGGGCCGATGACGCGCCCTGGTCGGATCGCGTCATCGCGGCGGCGCGGGCGCGGGGCCTGCGGCTCATCACTGTCGGCACGCGCGGCGAGACGCTGAGACTGCGGTCGCAAACGCCAACGGCGCTCGGCCAAACGCTCGTCATCGCCGCCGAAGGCCGCGACATCACGCTCAACCTGCCGCTGATCGGCGGCTATCAGGCCGCCAATGCGCTTGTCGCCGCCGGGCTTGTCATCGCCGTCGGCGGCGCGGTTGCCGCCACTTTGGCCAACCTCGCGCGGCTCCAGCCGGTGCGCGGCCGCCTCGAACGCGCTGTCATCGCCCGATCGGGCGCCGCGGTCTATGTCGATTATGCTCATACCCCCGACGCGCTCGTCGCCGCCACCCAAGCGCTGCGCCCGCATACGCGAGGCAAGCTCATCCTGGTCTTTGGCGCCGGCGGCGACCGAGATCAAGGCAAGCGCCCGTTGATGGGCCAAGCCGCCACCAAATTCGCGGATATCGTCATCGTCACCGATGACAATCCCCGCTCCGAAGCGCCTGCCGCCATCCGCACCGCTATCCTCGACGCCGCGACCGGCGCCCAGGACATCGCAGATCGCCGCACCGCCATCGCCGCCGCCATCAAAGCCAGCGGGGCGGACGACGTCGTGCTGATCGCCGGCAAGGGCCATGAACAGGGCCAGATTGTCGGCGACCGCGTGTTGCCCTTCGACGACGTCCAGGTCGCCCGCGAATGCGCACGATGAAGGGCGTTGCCTCATGACGCCCTTGTGGACCGCCAGCGAAATCGCCGCGGCGACGGGCGGGACTGTCCATGGCG
>JANNJH010000282.1:0-1674 GCA_031405775.1 Sphingomonadales bacterium
GCGCAGGGTGATCGGCTCGCCGGTCTCGGGATCGTCACCGAGCAGCAGCGGCCCGGCGCTTTCCTGCGCGCCATTTTCGCCGGCGAACTGCCGCGTGTAACGGCATTCGGGATAGTTGGAGCAGGCGACGAACGCCCCGAACTTGCCGGTTTTCAGCGACAGCCGCCCGCTGCCGCAGG
Organism: Sphingomonadales bacterium; assembly: GCA_031405775.1. Taxonomy (GTDB): domain Bacteria; phylum Pseudomonadota; class Alphaproteobacteria; order Sphingomonadales; family Sphingomonadaceae; genus Sandarakinorhabdus. The sequence continues at coordinate 180 of JANNJH010000282.1, forward strand.
TCGGGCACAGTCGCGGATCGCTGCCATCGGATTTCGGCGGAAACAGCATCGGCGCCAGGAATTCATCGAGCGCGACGGTGACATCCGACGGTTTGAGTTCGAGAATTTCCTTGGTTTTGGGCGAAAAATCGTCCCAGAAATCGCGCAGCACCTTGAGATAATCGAGCTCGCCGGCCGAGACATTATCAAGCCGCGTCTCAAGATCGGCGGTGAAATCATATTCGACATATTTCTGGAAAAACCGTTCGAGGAAGGCCGTGACCAGCCGGCCCTTTTCCTCGGCCCAGAAGCGGTTTTTCTCGACCCGGACATAGGCGCGATCCCGCAGCGTCTGCAAAATCGCCGCATAGGTCGATGGCCGGCCGATGCCGAGTTCCTCCAGCCGCTTGACCAGTGAGGCTTCGGAAAAGCGCGGGGGTGGCTCGGTGAAATGCTGCTTGGCCTCGACGCTGTCGACACCGCAAGTTTCGCCGGCCTTGAGCTTGGGCAGGCGGCGGCCTTCGTCATCGTCGCTGTCCGAGGCGATATCCTCGGAGGTTTCGGTGTAAACCGCGAGGAAGCCCGGCGACAGGATGACCTGGCCGGTGGCGCGCAAGCCCGTCTGGCGCGTGGCGTCGAACAAATCGATGCTCGACCGCTCCATTCGCGCGCTCGCCATCTGGCTGGCGACGGTGCGCTTCCAAACCAGCGCATACAGCTTGTCGGCATCGCCGACTGGCGTCTTTGACGGGCGAACGCTCAGCTCGGTCGGCCGGATCGCCTCATGGGCTTCCTGGGCATTCTTGGCCTTGGTGGCGTAATGGCGGGGTTTTTCCGGCAAGACATCGGGGCCGGAGCCATAATCCTTGGCGATGACGTCGCGCACCGCGGCGATGGCCTCGCTGCCGATCTGGACGCCATCGGTGCGCATATAGGTGATGCGGCCCTCCTCATACAGGCCTTGCGCGACGCGCATGGTGTGGCTGGCGGTAAAGCCCAGCTTGCGCGCCGCTTCCTGCTGCAATGTCGAGGTGGTGAACGGCGGATAGGGGTTGCGCGTCGCCGGCTTGGTCTCGACGGCGTGGACGGTGTAGACGCCCTTGGCGACATCGTTCTTGGCCCGCATGGCGTTGGCTTCATTGGCAAGGTCGAAGCGATCGAGCTTCTTGCCGTTCCAGAAACTTAAGCGCGCCGGAAAGCCCTGGCCGCCGGGCGCGACAAGCCCGGCCTCGACCGTCCAATATTCGCGCGCGTCATGCGCCTCGATATCGCGCTCGCGCTCGACGATCAGCCGCAGCGCCACCGATTGCACGCGCCCGGCGCTTTTCGCCCCCGGCAGCTTGCGCCACAGCACCGGCGACAGCGTGAAGCCGACGAGATAATCCAGCGCCCGCCGCGCCCGCTAGGCATCGACGAGGTCGAGATCGATATCGCGGGGCTTGGCCATCGCGGCGAGGATCGTCGTCTTGGTGAGTTCGTTGTAGGTGACGCGCTTGGCGCCGCCTTTTGGCACCGC
>JANNJH010000283.1:0-2121 GCA_031405775.1 Sphingomonadales bacterium
AGATCAACTGTGCATATTTCGGCGCCAGTTCATCCTTCAGATGCGCGGCGCCGCGATCGAGGGTGATCTGTTCGATGCCGCGATGCGCCAGATGCAGGATGGTGCCGCCCGGCGTTTCATACATCCCACGCGACTTCATCCCGACGAAGCGATTCTCGACAAGATCGAGCCGGCCGATGCCGTGGCGCTTGCCAAGGTCGTTCAACCGCGCCAGCAACGACGCCGGCGACAGCGCTTCGCCATCGACCGCCACCGGGTCGCCGGCTTCGAAATCCATGGTGATGTATTGCGGCGCATCGGGGGCGTTTTCGGGGCTGTCGGTGCGCGAATAGACATATTCGGGAACCTCGTTCCACGGGTCTTCGAGCACCTTGCCCTCCGACGACGTGTGGAGAAGATTGGCGTCGGTCGAGAACGGGCTTTCGCCGCGCTTGTCCTTGGCGACCGGAATCTGATGGGCTTCGGCAAAGGCGATCAGTTGCTCGCGGGAATTCAGGTCCCATTCGCGCCACGGCGCGATGATGCGGATGTCGGGGGCGAGCGCGTAATAGCCAAGCTCGAAGCGCACCTGGTCATTGCCCTTGCCGGTGGCGCCGTGGCTGACGGCATCGGCGCCGACGGCCCGCGCGATCTCGATCTGCTTTTTGGCGATCAATGGCCGGGCGATTGACGTGCCGAGCAGGTAAAGGCCTTCATACAGCGCGTTGGCGCGCATCATCGGAAAGACGTAATCGCGCACGAATTCCTCGCGCAGGTCCTCGATGAAGATATGCTCGGGCTTGACGCCCATCAGCACGGCCTTGGCGCGTGCCGGTTCAAGCTCCTCGCCCTGGCCGAGATCGGCGGTGAAGGTGACGACTTCGCAGCCATAGGTCTGCTGCAGCCATTTCAGGATGACGCTGGTATCGAGCCCGCCGGAATATGCGAGGACGACGCGATTGACGGGGGTCATGGCCTTGGACACGGGCGATCTTTCGTGGAAAAATGGCAAATGATGTGCCGGCATGGCCGGCGCGCGTGGAGCTATACCGGCGGCGCGGCGTGTTGGGAATGCCAAGTTGCGCCGGCCCCTGCCAGGCCCCTGCCAGGCCCCTGCCCGGCGCCCGCCCGGGGTCCGGCGGCGGAACCAAAGGGCTGCGAAAGCATTCTGGAGTGTAGAAATCGCTTCCGAAAGGATTCCCCATGCGCCGATTTTTTATCACCGCCGCCCTGCTTTCCGCCGCGACGTCGTCGCTGGCCATGGCGCAAACGTCTTGCGAGCAGCATCGCCAAAACCGCGTGGTCGCGACCATTGCCGGCGGCGGCATCGGCGCCGTCCTCGGCAGTGCCATCGCCGGGCGCGGCGACAAGACGCTCGGCGCCGTCGTCGGCGGCGTTGGCGGCGCCGTGATCGGCAACCAGATCGCCAAGCCGAACGCCGATTGCGCCCGTGCCTATGGCTATTATGACCGGTCGGGCGCCTGGCACTCCAACGCCGTGGCGCCAGGCGTCGCCACCGGCTATTATGATCGCGACAGCAATTGGGTCGATGGCACGCCGCGCGGCTATTATGACAGCAACGGCCGCTGGGTCGCGACCGGTATCGATCCCGCGCAAAGTGGCTATCGCGACGCGCGCGGCCAGTGGGTGCCGGCGTCGGTGGGCGGCTATTATGATGCCGACAACCAATATCGTGGCGGCGTCGCCCCTGGATATTACGACAATGGCCGCTGGATCCCCGGCGAAACCCGCGGCCGCTATGATGCCAGCGGTCGCTGGATGGCGGGGGCGGAAAGCGGCCGCCGCGACGCCAATGGCGTCTGGGTCGCCGATCCGCAGCCGGGCTATTATGACCGGTCGGGACGCTGGATTCCCGGACCGGCACGTGGCTATTACGACGCCCGCGGGCTGTGGATTTCCATCGGCGGCGAGGTCCAGCGCGACGACCGTGACCGCCGCGACGACCGCGACGACCGCGACTACCGCGACGACCGCGACTACCGTGACAGCCGCGACGACCGCGATAGCCTCGGTCGCGTGCCGGGCTATTACCGCGATGGCCGCTGGATCGCCGGGCCGACGGTGGGGCGCTATGATGACTTTGGGTCGCCTGCTTCGCCACCGTCTCGAGCTGATCGATCG
>JANNJH010000284.1:0-4972 GCA_031405775.1 Sphingomonadales bacterium
CACCGCCACCGCTTTGCCTTATGTCATCGCCTCGACCGGCGCCGATGCGACCATCCGAATCAGCCGTTCGGGCACAACGCCGGCAACGCCCTTTTCGGCGGGCGGCAACCTGCTCGTCCAGGCGGCGAAGATCGAACAAAATGGCGTGTTGCGCGTCCCGCTCGGCCGCCTTGTCCTCGGCTCGAACACGCCGCTGGTGCTCGGCACTTCGGCCGTGTCGCAACTGGTTCCCGCCACCACATCGCTGACTTTGGGCGCTGCCAGCATCACCTCGGTATCGGCCAACGGCCTCAACATTCCCTATGGCACGACCACCGATCTCATCGAATATTTCTTCACGCCGACCAGCGACGGTCGCTTGTTCGCGCCGCCCGCCGCCGAGCTTCGGCTGGCGGGGGATTCGGTCGATGTGCGCAGCGGCGCGACGGTCGATGCCAGCGGCGGCGGCGATCTTTACGCCTATGAATTCGCCGCCGGTGTCGGTGGCTCGCGCGATATTCTCAGCCGCTTCAACAGCGATGCCTTCAGCGACAACAACGGGCTGCAATTCGCCGATGGTCGGCAGGTCCATGCGATCGTCCCGTCGCTCGCCCAAACCGGTGTCGCGCCGATCGATCCGGTGTATTCGAGCGAATATTCGGCGCTTTACGGTGCCAGCGATGCCGGTCGCAGCGTCTATCTCGAAGCCGCGCCCGGCCTTGCCGCCGGCTGGTACACGCTGCTGCCGGCGCGTTATGCGCTGCTCCCCGGCGGTATGCGGGTCGTTGAAAATGTCGGCGAAGCACCCCCGGCAATCGGCACCAGCGCCCAACTGCGTGACGGCAGCCTGATCGTCGGTGGCCGCTATGGCGTCACCGACACGGGGTTCGAATCGTCGCAGCGCCGCACCTTCACAGTGCAAAACCAGGACACGATCAAGAAATTCTCCAACATCCAGCTGACTCAGGCGAGCACGACCTTTGCCGACCTGGCGACCCGCGACGGCCTGGCCGTGCCGCGGCTGCCGGCCGATGCCGCCCGCCTAGTGCTGGCGCCGCTGACCGCGCTCGCCATCAACGCGCGCTTCCTCACCGCACCGGCAACCGGCGGGCGCGGCGCCCAGGTCGATATCTCGGGCAATGCCTTTGAAATCGTCGTGCCCGGATCGGCGGCGTCGTCCACCGGGGTCATTCGGCTGACCACCACCGATTTCACCAATCTCGACGCCGCCAGCCTGCTGATCGGCGGCGTCCGCAGCGAAAATAGCGATGGCACGACGGCGATCCTGGCGACTTCGAAATCGATCCTCGTCGCCAACAATGCCGCCAATCCGCTGACCGCGCCGGAAATCATGCTCGTCGTCGATGGCGTCGATTCTGCCATCACTGTCGCCGATGGATCGGCGATCGTGGCGACCGGAAGCCTGATCGACACCCGAGCCGGCGATTATATCATCATGGCTTCGGCCGACACCGGGCAGACCGGGATCGGCGGCATCCTGCGCGTCGCCAATGGCTCCGAACGGTTGATCGCGCGGCCCGGCAGCCTCGCCCTTGCCAACAGCCTTGAAAATACCAGCATCACCATCGGCGAGGCGCGGCTTGCCGGCCAGTCGATCCTGCTCGACAGCAGCCGCGACCTCATCGTCAACGATGATCCGCTGACGTCGACGCACCCGTTGATCGCCGCCACCGCCAGCCTGGCGCTCGGCGGCGACGATGTGCACTTCACCAGCGCGCCATCGGGGTATCGCGGCCTCGTCATCACGCCCGATCTCGAAGCGCAGTTCGCCAATGCCGAACGCCTGACCATCACCACCCGGAGCATCATCGGCTTTGGCGGCGGTGTCCACAGCTTCAAGGACTTGCAGATCGATGCGCGCGGTATTCGGCCGTATGGCCAGGCCGTGACGCCGCCGCCGACTCCGCGCCAGGACCAGTTCGATGTCGCCGCCGCCGACCTGACAGCGCCGATCAGCGTGACCATCAATGCGCGTGAATTCAGCTTTGCCAACAGCGATGTGGCGCGGACGCCGTGCAACGGCACCGCCACAGTCACGTTGTGCGGCGCCACCGGCAACACGCTCGCCATCAACGCCACCAGCGTGCGAGTTGGTTCGGGGGGCATGGGCGCCTTTGGCTTCGACGACAGCGTCCGGCTTTCGGCGACGCAAGGGGTCTTCGTCGAAGGTTCGGGGACGTTCGATATCGGGCTCGCCGACCTGCTCGTCGCATCGCCGTATTTCGGTGATCGCGCGCTCAGCGCCGATCCGCGCGGCGCCAAGGTGCAGCCATCGCTCGGCGTGCTGACGCAGGGCGCGGTCGTGCTTGCCGGCACCGGCGGCGCCGCCGCATCCGTCGCCGCAGCACCGGGCGCGACGCTGGCCTTTGGCAGCATCGACCGGCCGGTGGCTTCGTTCAGCGCGGCGGACATCGAGCTTCGCGCCACCGCCGGCGGGCTCGATGTGCGGGCGACCGGCAATGTCACGGCGACCGGCACCACGGTGATCGCCACCCCGGGCTATGCCAAGAGCTTCGGCGACGCCGGCGATCAGGTGACGGTGTCGGCCCCCGGCGGCTATCTCTCGCTCGTCTCGCTGCACGGTGACGTCGATCTCGGCCCGGCGACGCGGCTTTCGATCGGCGGCGGCAGCGGCACCGCGGGTTCGCTGCTGCTCTCGGCGGCGCTCGGCAAGGTCGTTCTGCCCGGAACCATCGACGCGACTTCGCCCGATGGCCGTGCCTCGTTCCGCTTCGACAGCGGTAGCCAGGGTCTCGACCTCGCCGCCTTCCTCGCCGGCCAGGGCAAGGCCTTTACCGGCGACATCCGCATCCGCACCGGCACCGGCAACCTCGTCCTCGACAGTGGCCAGACGCTGCGCGCCGAAAGCCTGCGGCTGACGGCGGATGGCGGGCTGGTCGATATCGCCGGCACCATCGACACATCGGGAATCAACGGCGGCGCGATCGGCCTGTTCGGCACCGGCGGCGTGACGTTGCGGGCCAGTGCGCTGCTCGATGCGCATGCCGATGGCTATGCCGCCGATGATACCCGCGCGGCCACCGGTGGCCGCGTCGAGATCGGCACGGCCGGCAGCGGCGCGATCATCGTCGCATCGGGTGCGGCCATCGACGTGGCGGCACGCCGGCCCGGGGCGCGGCTGATAACGCAGATCCGCAAGGATGCGCTGACGCTCAACGACACCATCACCTATAATTATGCCCAGTCCGACACCGGCGGCAGCGTCGCCTTCCGTGCGCCGGTGGTGCTCGATTTCGATGGCAAGCAGACCGTCGCCATCGCCTATGCCGGCAGCATCAAGGGCGCCCGCGAGGTGTCGGTCGAAGGCTATAAGACCTATGACCTTGGCGCGCTGGCCAACGCTGCCGGCTGTGCCGGTGCCGATATCTGCATCGACGCTGCCGGCCAGGCCGTGCTCGATCTCAATGCCGCACCGGGAACCAACCGGCTCGCCGCGATCGCGCCCGGCACGATTCCGGATTTCATCCGCAAGTTCGACCTGTCGGCGTCCACGACCGGTCTTGGTGCATTGCTCGACAACGCCAATTTCCGCGTCCGCCCCGGCGTTCAGCTCGACTATGCCGGCGACATCGTGCTGGCGTCGAACTGGAACCTTGCCGCGGCAACGATCGATATCGCGGCAGCGACCGCCGATGGCTTGATGGCGGTGTCGCCGCAGCTTGGGCTCGGCCTCAGCTATGTCGTTCCCGGCAAGGAAGCCGAACTTTTTAGCGGTTTCTCGACGCGCTCGAACAGTTTTTACGCCGATTTCACCTATCGCGTCGGCGGCCGCGCCACCGGCGAGGCCGGCGTGCTGACGCTTCGCGCCGGCGGCAACCTCGATATTCGCGGCAGCATCACCGACGGCTTCTTCAATTTCGCCGACGCGACCGATCCGACCTATCTCAGCTTCCAGCTTGGCGGTGGCGATCGGCAATATCGGCCAGCGCTTGATTTCAAATGCGGCGGGGCATCGGTTTCCTGCGCCGATCTTTTCACCGCATTCCATGTGGCGCCGGGCGCCGCGGTGCCACCGGTGCTATTGGCCGATGTCGTCAACATCGCCGTTTCCCGCCTGACCCGCGGTCAGGATATCGCCGACCTTCTTGGCGCGCCGTTCGCGCCTTACAGCGCCGCCGCCAACAAGCCCGGCGCGCTCGGCACGCACACCGGCGGTGCTGGCGACCCGATCGGCAGCGCCACCATCATGCCGCTGCTCGCCGATGGCAGCGCCGCGGCATCGTTCAGCCTGCGGCTCGTCGGCGGCGCTGCCGCGGCCGGCACCGCGTCGCTCGCCGCGTCGGCCGATCCGCTGTCGGTGGCGGCGTCGTCGGTCGGCAAGGTCAGCGTATCGGGCGAAACGACCTATCGTGCCGCACCGATCATCGTGGCCCAGAAATACGCCGGCGACCTCGAACTGTTCAACGCCGATCCCAATTTCGGCACATCGGTTTCGGTGTCGCCGGGGTCGTTCATCGAGGCGCTCGGCGCGTCGGACGTGGTGCTCGACCCGATGACCTATACGCGGCTGACGCTGACCGGCGCTTCGCCAGCGATCCGGACGTTCTTCGTTTCCTCGGCGCGGACGTATTTTGCCGCCAACAACATTCCGCCGGACCAGTACCAGTTCTTTGGCCCGGCCAGTAATCCGACGGTGCTCGCCGCCAGCGCCGATCTCATGGGGCGCTTCCTCCAGTCGGTGAGCGGCGGCTTTGCGAACCGGATCGGCGCGACGGGGCTGAATTATGCCGCGCCGACGCCGAAGAGTCCGACGACGCTCGACAACCCCAATATCGTCACGCGGTCGCTGGTCCGCACCGGCACCGGCTCGATCGATGTCGCCGCCGCCGGCGATATCGACCTCAGCAATGGCAGGCCGGTCTTCCGCTCCGCCAATGGCCGCATCAGCGGCAGCGGCGCGGTATCGGGTGCCCAGGTCGGCGGAACCGCCATCTACACCATCGGCCATCGC
>JANNJH010000285.1:0-1775 GCA_031405775.1 Sphingomonadales bacterium
GGCTTGAAGGTGCGATAGTTGATGGTCTCGGGCTTCTTGATCTCGCCGAACGACCAGCTGCGGATACGCTCCGGCGAGGCCAGCGAAATCTGGATCTGGTCGAACGTCTCCGGCTTGGCCGCGGGAGAGAAGAAGTTCATCAGTTCGGTGTTCATAACCGTTCCTTTTCTATTCTTTTACCCCTCTCCCCTTGGGGGAGAGGGAGGGGCCCGCCGGCTTCTTGCGCCGGTGGGAGGGTGAGGGAGGGCAGAACCCCTCTCCCCGCTCGCCGCCACCCTGTTGTGGGCCCGGCGAGTCGCCCTCACCCGCAAGGGGAGAGGGAAAACCCCGACCTAATCAGTCTTCTCGTGGCTTTGCAGCTCGACGTTGAGGCCGAGCGACCGCATTTCCTTGACCAGCACGTTGAAGCTTTCGGGAATGCCGGCTTCGAAGGTGTCGTCGCCCTTGACGATGGCTTCATAGACCTTGGTGCGGCCGATGACGTCATCGGACTTCACCGTCAGCATTTCCTGCAACGTATAGGCGGCGCCATAAGCCTGGAGCGCCCAGACTTCCATTTCGCCAAAGCGCTGCCCACCGAACTGCGCCTTGCCGCCCAGCGGCTGCTGGGTAACGAGCGAGTATGGCCCGATCGAACGCGCGTGGATCTTGTCGTCGACGAGATGGTGGAGCTTGAGCATGTAGATATAGCCCACGGTGACCTTGCGATCGAACATGTCGCCGGTGCGGCCGTCGAACAGTTCGACCTGCCCCGACGTGTCGAGACCCGCGAGTTCGAGCATGTGGCTGACATCGGCTTCACGCGCGCCATCGAACACCGGCGTCGCCATCGGCACGCCGCCGGCCAGATTGGAGGCGAGCTCCTGGATCTGCGCGTCGGTCTGATCGGCGATCTCGCTGTCATACTGGCCGCCATAGATGGCCTTGAGCTTGGCGCGGATGGCATCGGTATCACCCGAGGCCAGATCCTTGCCACGCGCATAAATGTCTTCGAGCATCGCACCGATCTGCTTGCCGAGACCGCGCGCGGCCCAACCGAGATGGGTTTCGAAGATCTGCCCGACGTTCATCCGCGACGGCACGCCCAATGGGTTGAGCACGATATCGACCGGCGTCCCATCGGCGAGGAAGGGCATGTCTTCCTGCGGCAGGATGCGGCTGATGACGCCCTTGTTGCCATGGCGTCCGGCCATCTTGTCACCCGGCTGCAGCTTGCGCTTCACCGCGACAAAGACCTTGACCATCTTGAGCACGCCCGGCGGCATTTCGTCGCCCGATTGCAGCTTGCCCTTCTTGTCGTCGAGGCGCGCGGTGATCAACGCCTGGGCGTCGTCCCACTGCGCCTTCAACGCTTCGAGATCGGACTGTACCGCGTCATCGGCGACACCGAACTTCCACCAGTCGCGGCGCGGGCTTTCTTCGAGAAGCGCGTCGTCGATGACGGCGCCCTTCTTCACACCCTTGGGCGCCGCGACCGCTGTCTGGCCGATCAGCGAATTGCGAACGCGCGCAAAGGTGGCGCGATCGAGAATGCCGCGTTCATCGGCGGCATCCTTTTCAAGACGCTCGATTTCCTCGCGCTCGATTTGAAGCGCGCGCTCGTCCTTGTCGATGCCGTGGCGGTTGAACACCCGCACCTCGACAACCGTCCCGGCAACGCCCGGCGGCAGCTTCAGCGAGGTGTCGCGAACGTCCGAGGCCTTTTCACCGAAGATGGCGCGCAGCAGCTTTTCCTCCGGCGTCATCGGCGATTCGCCCTTCGGCGTGATCTTGCC
>JANNJH010000286.1:0-1483 GCA_031405775.1 Sphingomonadales bacterium
CGGCGCGAGCGGCCGGTGATCTGCGCGTCGATGTCCACGACGGTGTCCAGGTCGTGCGTGATCGTCGCCATCACCGGGTTGACCTTGTCGATGGCATAGAATGTCCCCGACAGCAGAGTCAGCGGCTGGATGACGAAGTTGGTCACCGCCGCCGCATGGTCGAACTTGTCGGCCCAGATCCCGGTCAACACCCCCAGCAGCGCCAGCATCATCGCGCCCATGGTGCCGAAATACACCACCAGCAGCGGATGGCGGATCGGCACATCGACGCCCGGCGCCACCAGCATCACCACCCAAACCGCCAACCCGACCAGCCAGGCGCGGGTCAAGGCCCCGGCAACGAACGCCACCACGAGTTCGCCCGCCGACAGCGGCGGCATCAAAATATCGATGATCGACCCCTGCACCTTGGCAACCAGCAGCGACGACGACGAATTGGCAAAGGCATTCTGGATCATGCCCATGACGATCAGCCCCGGCCCGAGGAAATCGGCATAGGGCACACCCAGCACCGCGGCGTGCTTGCCACCCAGCGCCAGCGAGAAAATCACAAGGAACATCAAGGTGGTAATCGCCGGCGCCCAGATCGTCTGCAACTGCACCTTGAAAAATCGCCGCACTTCCTTCAGATACAGCGTCTTCAACCCCTGCCAATTGACTGACGGGATCACCACCACACCGGGTTCGGGGTGGCGGCCGTTCAAGAATTCGGGGGACGACATTCACCGGCTTTAACGCCGGCACCGCTCGGCACGCAACCCGGCGCGGCAACAGGGACGAGAAACAATGGCCTGGACCGACGAACGCATCGCACAGTTGAAAGCCGGCTGGGAAGGCGGCATGACCGCCAGCCAGATCGCCGAACAGCTTGGCGAAGGCGTCACCCGCAACGCCGTCATCGGCAAGGCGCATCGCCTTGGCCTCGAATCGCGCCCGTCGCCGGTCAAGGGCGCCGAGGAAAGCGTCGAAGCCACGCCGGTCGCCGCGCCCGTCGCCACCGCGGCCCCGGCCACCGCCGCCGCCCCTGCAGCGGTCGTCCAGGCCGCGGCGCGCCCGCTGGCGAAAAAGCCCGTCCGTTCCGGCAAGGCCGCCAAGACGACGCTGCTCGATCTCAGCGAAAAGATCTGCAAATGGCCGATTGGCCACCCCGGCGACGCCGATTTCCATTTCTGCGGCAAGCCTTCGCAGGCCGGCTTCCCCTATTGCACCGAACATTGCCTTGTCGCCTATCAGGCACAATTGCCGCGCCGCGACCGTGACCGCCGCCCGCCGCCGCAGATGCCGGGCATGCCCCGCCGCTAAGTCGCAACGAGAACGCTCCAACCCTCTCCCGTTGACGCGAAGGCGTCGCCTGCGGCTGCGGGAGAGGGCGACTCGCCCCCTTGGGCGAGCGGGGAGAGGGGTGCCCCCTCGCAACACCGGCTGCCCTGCCCTCAGCCGCAGGCGACCGAGTCTAGATCCGTTCCTTCACATAGCGTCCGGG
>JANNJH010000287.1:0-1698 GCA_031405775.1 Sphingomonadales bacterium
AGTCGCGCCTGAGTCGACTTGCCGCAGCCTTCGCCGCCTTCAAATCTGATGAAGCGGCCAGTCATTGCGACCGGCCTAGAAACCGACCAGTGATATCAACCATTGCCACGCTGCCAGGATCGGCCCGGCCTTTTCAACCGCGCTTCCCGCCACCAGTGGCAACCGCGTATCGGGCAGGCCCTTTACGGACACGACCAATTCGCCAAGTTTCTGGCCCTTGGCGATCGGCGCCATGATCCCGGCGGCGGCAATCACCTGCGTCTTGCGTTCGCTGCCCGTGCCGCGCGGCACGGCGACGTACAGGTCACGCGGCGCCACCAATGCGACCTCGGTCTCGACGCCGCCAGAAAGCTTTGCCATGCCCGCGACTTGCCCGGCCTTGAGAACCGGCACCGCGGACCAGGCGTTGAAGCCCCAGTTCATGAAATCGACCGATGCGGCGATACGCTCGTTGAACGATGCAAGCCCGGCGACCACCATGACGATGCGGCGGCCATTCTGGATCGCCGAGCCGGTGAAGCCATAGCCGGCCTCCTCGGTATGACCGGTCTTCAAGCCATCGGCGCCGGAGATCCTGCCAAACAAGGGATTGCGGTTAGGCTGGGTGATCGCGTCGCCCTTGCCCAGGGTCTTGCCCCAGGTAAATTTTTCCTTGGCGTAATAGCGTTTGTAGAGATCGGGAAAGTCCCGGATCGTCGCTTCGGCGATCAGCGCGAGGTCACGCGCCGTCACATATTCATTGGGGTCGGGCCAGCCACTCGTGTTGGCGAAGTGTGAGTTGCGCAGCCCGATCTTCTTGGCGGCGCGGTTCATCAACGCGACGTAATTCGCCTCGGTGCCACCAAGCCCTTCGGCGAGCACAACACAGGCGTCATTTCCCGAAAGCGTAACGATTCCATGGAGAAGATTATCGACGCTGACTTGCTCGTTGGCCGACAGGAACATCGTCGAGCCCTGCGAATGCCATTTCCTCCAGGTTTCCGGGCGGACCATGATCGGCTGTTCGAGCCGGGCTTCGCCGCGCTTTATCATCTGGAAGGCCACATAGACCGACATCATCTTGCCCATCGACGCCGGCGGCATCCGCGTGTCGGCATCCTTGGCATAGAGCACCGTGCCGCTCGAAAGATCCTTCATATAGGCATAGGCGGCGGGGGTGTTGTACGAAGGCATTTGCGCCACCGCCGTCGAGGCGGTCGCGAGCAGGGCAACGAACAGGAACGGACGCATCAGGAAAACACTTTCGCCAGGATTTCAAGCTTTGGTCGGGATCGAATTGAGCCGTGCCTCGCTGTAGCCCGCGACGCGCAACTGCGCCAGCACGGCGTTGGCGGCGGCGGCGACGGTCACCGTCGGGACCGCGGCAAGTGTGCGACCGCCGGCGTTGGCGGCAATACCAGTGGCTGCTGCGCGAGACGCGCGATCGTCGACGCATCGGGAAAAACCCTGCGGACCCGGACCTTGGCGATCCCTGCCCTGTCGACTCCGAGCAGCTGCGCCGACCGGCGTGACAGATCGATGATACGGCCGCCGACAAACGGGCCACGATCATTGACGCGAACCGTCAGCTTGCGGCCGTTGTCGAGGTTCTCGACCTCGACATAGCTCGGCATCGGCAGCGTCTTGTGCGCGGCGGTCAGCGCGTCCATTTCGTAGCGCTCGCCGGTCGCGGTATCGAGGCCGTGGAAGCCCGGCCCG
>JANNJH010000288.1:0-3811 GCA_031405775.1 Sphingomonadales bacterium
CGAACAGCTTTTTCGCCCGCTCGATGGCCAGAGTTTCGACGACGTCCGACGGCGCGCAGCCCTGATAATAACGCTTGCCGGGATAGCCTTCGGCATATTTGTTGGTGAACACCGAGCCTTGCGCTTCGAGCACGGCGCGCGAAACGATGTTTTCGGATGCGATCAGCTCGATCTGGTGCTGCTGGCGATCGAGCTCGGCGGCGACGGCGCTGGCGACGGCAGCATCGGCGACAGCCAGATGGGAGTCGAAAAAGCCGGTCGGCAACGTTTCGGTGACATGTGCGGGCTGGCTGCTCATGGCGCGGCATCCTTTTGATAATCGGGGTATAGTTTGGCAACGCGCCCGGCGTGGCGGCCCCCGGCGAACTGGGTTTGCAGGAATTGCGCGACGCAATCGCGCGCGACTTCGATGCCGATGATGCGGCTGCCAAGCGCCAGCACATTGGCATCATTATGCTCACGCGCCAGCCGCGCCATCAGCCCGCTGGTGCACAGCGCCGCGCGCACCGCCGGGTTGCGGTTGGCGGCGATCGAAATGCCGATTCCCGAACCACAGACCGCGATGCCAAAACGCGCTCGCCCGTCGGCGATGGCCCGGCCGAGTTTGGCGCCATAATCGGGATAATCAACCGAGGTCTCGCTGTCGGGACCAAGGTCGAGAACATCATGGCCGGCGGCGCGCAATTCCTCGGCGAGCTGCGCCTTCAAGGCATAGCCGGCATGGTCGGAGGCAAGGGCGATCGTGGCAGGGGCAATCATGGCTGTCATCTAGGGGCTGCGGCCTCATCCGAAATCGGACCCCGTATCTAGAGGCTGCGACCGTTTCGGGCAAATGATTTGGCGGATTTCGCCAGGAAACACCGCCCTATTCGAACGTCAGATCGCCGCTGTCTGGCTCCCGCAGGTGCCGCAGGACATCGTCCTCGGTCACCGCCTCAAGGGTCGCCGGCGACCACAAGGGGTTGTGGTCCTTGTCGATCAACTGCGCCCGCACGCCTTCGAAGAAATCATGGCCGTTGCGGATTTCACAGACCATCCGATATTCGGTGATCAGCACATCCTCGATATCGGCGCCGGCGCCCATGCGCAGCCCCAGCAGCGCCAGCTTGCACGATGTCGGCGACATCTTGCGGATGCTCGCCGCCTGCGCCACCGCCCAGTCGTCACCCTCGTCAAGGCTGGCGAGAATGGCTTCGACCGAATCATGGGCGAAATGGAAATCGATGCCGTCGCGCAGCGCCTCCAGCGACGCTGGCCCTGGATCGCCGTGCAGCGTCGCCAGCAATGCACCGACATCCTCGTCGCTTTGCGCCAGCAGGTCGCGCAGCACATCCAGCCGATCGACCGGCACGAAATGCGTCGCGATACCGGCATAGACGCAATCCGCCGCCTTCAACCGCGCGCCGGTCAGCGCCAGCCAGGTGCCGATCTCGCCCGACAACCGCGCCAGCGCATGGCTGCCGCCGACATCGGGAATCAGGCCGATGCCGGCTTCGGGCATGGCGAACAACGTGCGTTCGGTGGCGATACGGAACGGCCCATGGATCGACAGCCCGACGCCGCCGCCCATCGTCACGCCATCGAGGATGGCGACATAGGGCGTCACCAGCCGCGCGATCGCCTGGTTCATGCGATATTCGTCGTGGAAAAAGCCTTCGAACACGGCGCGGTCCTCGCGGCCGCGCCGTGCCAGCATCGTCACGTCGCCGCCGGCGCAAAACGCCCGGTCGCCGGCGCCTTCGATGACGATGCGTTCGACTTCGGGATCGGCGGCGGCGTCGAACAGCGCGCGGTGGATGGTCCGCACCATCGGCAGGTTGAGCGCGTTGAGCGCCGCCGGCCGGTTGAGCGTCAGCCACAGCGCTTGGCCGCGGCGTTCGACGATAACTTCGGGTTCAGCTGCGATCTCGGTCATGTCCGCTCCACTAGAATCGCGCCCGCTACCAATGGCATCGGCACGGCGCTGGTCGTCAAACGCGCCAGAAGATTTCCGGCTTCGTCGGTCAAATCGGCTTCCATGAAGGCGATGCGCTTGCCCAGCTTGATACACCGTCCTTCGGCAAAAAGCGGCACCCCGCCGCGCGCCGGGGCGAAGAAACTCGCCTTCAGTTCGATCGTCGGGACGGCGATCCGCTCCCCCGCCTTGACGAACGCCGCCGTCGCCGCCGCATCATCAAGCATGGCGACGACAAAGCCGCCCTGGACATTGCCCATCGGGTTGCGAAACTCCGGCTTGGGAAAAAACCGCATTTTCACCCGCCCCGCCGCGCTGTCGACGTCGAGAATTTCCATGCCGAACAGCGCCGCGGTCGGCGACATATGCCGGTTCATGCGCTCCAGCAACTCGGCATCGGTCATCGCCACGTCTCAGCGTCCTTCACAAAATCTCGGTCGTATCGAGCCCGAAGCTCTTAAGCGCCCCGGCCAGCGCGTCAACATGGCTGTCGGCGCGGGTAAACACCGCGCGCCCCGGCACCGGCGGCCCCTGCCCCGCGCGCGGCCCGAGCAGATGCGCCACCCGCCGCGCGATCCCGGCGCCGCCATCAACGAACCCCAGTGCGCGCGGACTGGCCGCCGCAAGCTCAGCCTCCAGCAGCGGAAAATGCGTGCAGGCCAGCACCACCACGTCGATGCGATCGCCGCCATGCTGGTCGAGCAGCCCGGCCAATTCGGGCGCCACATCATCGGCGGTGACGGTCTCGCCCGCCAGCTTGGCCTCCGCCAGCGTCACCAGCCGCGCCGAACCATGCCGCAACACCAGGCAATCGCCGGCGAATTGGGCCGCCAGCCGGTCGACATACACCTGGCGCACCGTCGCCTCGGTGCCGAGCACGCCGATCACCCGCGTCTGCGATCGTTCGGCGGCCGGCTTGATCGCCGGCACCGTCCCCACCACCGGCAAATCGAGCGCGGCGCGGACATGCGCCAGCGCGATCGTCGAGGCGGTGTTGCAGGCGATCACCGCCAGTTGCGGCCGATAGCGTTCGACCAGCCGCCCGAGCAGCGCCGGCACCCGCGCCGCGATTTCGGCCTCGGACTTGGTGCCATAGGGAAAGCCGGCATTGTCGGCGGCGTAAACCACGGCCACGCCCGGCAGCAGCGCGCGGATCGGCCCGAGCACCGACAGCCCGCCAACACCGGAATCAAGGACAAGGATGGGGGCGGTCATGCAAGCCTTCCCTAGCCGCGCGCGCCGCCGCCGTCATCCCCCAGGCGGTCCGTCATCCCCTCTCCCTTGAGGGGAGAGGCGAGAGACGCCGAAGGCGGACCTGAGGGTGTTCTTTCGTTGATGGCCAATGCGCTGAAACGCCGGGCCTGATGCTTTGAACGCCGGGGATGACGGATGCCGCATTCGTCGTTAATCATCGCTCATGTCGAGCTATCCCGCCTCCCGCCTCCGCCGCACCCGCTCCGCCCCATGGAGCCGCGCCCTCCACGCCGAAAACATCCTGACGCCATCGGACCTGATCTGGCCGATCTTCGTCACCGAAGGCAAGGGCGTCGTCGAACCGATCAAGACCATGCCCGGCGTCGACCGCCTGTCGGTCGATCAACTCGCCCGAGTAGCGCACCACGCCGTCGCGCTCGGCATCCCCTGCATCGCGCTGTTCCCCAACACCGAACGCGACAAGCGCACCGAGGACGGCCGCGAGGCCTTGAACCCCGACAACCTAATATGCCGCGCCATCAAGGCGTTGAAGGACGCCGCACCCGGCCTCGGCGTGCTCACCGACGTGGCGCTCGACCCCTATACCAGCCATGGCCATGACGGGTTGATGCATGCCGACGGCCGCATCCTCAACGATGTCAC
>JANNJH010000289.1:0-5190 GCA_031405775.1 Sphingomonadales bacterium
GTGGCGCGCGGCACATATCTGTTCGCGTTGCCGGGCTCGACCGGGGCGGTCAAGGACGGCTGGGACGGCATCCTCAAGGACCAGCTCGACAACCGCCATCGCCCCTGCAATTTCGTCGACCTGATGCCGCGGCTGCGGGAACGCTAGCGCGGGATGGGCTTGGGCGAACGAGGTTGGCTGAGAGTCGTCCCCACGAACCCATACCCAAAACCATGACGCCTAACGCGATTAGTGTAGTGTCCTGAAATGGCGTTTCCGCTCGAATCATCCCCCTTCAAGGATATCGTCGTCGTCCTCGGCGCCGCTGGCCTCGTCATTCCGGCCTTCGCCGCGCTGCGCATCTCGCCGGTGGTCGGCTTCATCCTTGTCGGCATCGCTGTCGGCCCCTTCGGCCTCGGCAGCCTTGTCGCCGCTCACCCAAGCCTTGCCAATTTCACCATTTCCAACGCCGGAGCGCTCGCCGCCCCGGCCGAAATGGGCATCGCGCTGCTGCTCTTCGCGCTTGGCCTCGAACTCTCGGTCGAGCGCCTGCGGACCATGCGCCGCCTCGTCTTCGGCCTTGGCGCCGGGCAACTGGTGGCATGCAGCGCCGCTCTGGCGTTGTTGCTGCTGCCCTTCGCGCTGGGGCTCGCCACGACCGCCGTGATCGCCGTCGCGCTGGCGCTGTCATCGACCGCCGTCGGCTTGCAGATGCTCAGCGCCAGTGGCCGCATGGGCAGCCAGGCCGGCCGCACCGCCTTTGGCATCCTGCTGTTCCAGGATATCGCCATCGCGCCGCTGCTGCTGCTGTTCAGCGTCGGCACCGCGGCGGCGGGCTTTGCCTCCAGTCTCGCCATCAGCTTGCTCGCCATCGGCGGCATCATGCTCGCCGGCTGGCTGCTGGTCCCGGCGCTGTTCCTCCAGGCGGCCCGCACCCGCCGGCCCGAACTGTTCCTTGCCGCCGCGCTTGTTGTGCTGATCGGCAGCGCCGCCGTTTCCGCCAGCGTCGGCCTGTCGCCGGCGGTGGGCGCGCTGGTCGCCGGCATCATGCTTGCTGAAACCGATTACCGCCGCCAGATCGAAGCCGCGATCGCGCCCTTTCAGGGGCTGCTCATCGGCGTTTTCCTGATCTGGGTGGGAATGCAGCTCGATCTTGGCGCCGTCGCGGCGCGGCCGTTGCTGATCATCGGCGGCGTCGTCGCGGTCTGCGCCACAAAGGCGCTGGTGATGATGGTCCTGCTGCGCCGTTCCGGTCGGGGCCGCGGCGTCGCGGCGCATGTCGCGCTGCTGCTGGCGGCGCCGTCGGAAACCAGCCTGATCCTGCTCGCCGCCGCATCGGCGGCAGGAATTGTCGGCGGCAGCATCGCCGCGACGGCCTTGCTCGTCACCGGGCTATCCCTTGCGATCGCACCACTGCTCGGGCTTGTCGGACAACGCCTCGAAGCCCGCTTCGGCCCCGACCGCGACGCGGCACCGGCCCCTGCGTCGGCGATCGCCGGCCGCACCGTCATCATCGGTTTCGGCCGCGTCGGGCGCCTCGTCGCGTCGATGCTCGAAGCCCATGGCCAAGCATATCTGGCGGTCGACAGCGATCCCGACGAAGTCATCCGGCTGCGGCGCGCCGGCAAGCCGGTGGTTTACGGCGACGCCCGACGCCCCGAACTGCTCGACGCGCTCGGCCTTGATACCGCGCGTGCCGTGGTGCTGACCATCGACGCGGCGCAAAGCCTCGAAACGTTGGTTCGGCTGATCCGTGAACGCCACCCCGATCTTTGCGTCGTCGCCCGCGCCCGCGATGCCGATCATGCCTCGCGGCTTTACGCCCAGGGGGTCACCGACGCCGTTCCCGAAACCGTCGAATCGAGCCTGCAACTCGCCGAAGCCCTGCTCATCGATCTCGGCGTCCCGATGGGGCTGGTGATCGCCTCGGTCCACGAGAAACGCGCCGAACTGCGCCGCCGCATCCAGGGCGGCACGACGACCAAGGTGCGAACGACGGTCTCGCGCCGCCGTCGCCGCGTCGGCGATATCGAATAGCGTCGCCGCGTCGGCGATGCCGAATAGCGTCAGTCGCGTCCCAGACGCCCCATCACGGTGATGAAAATCGCCGTCGACCAGCCGATCAGCAGCAGCCCGTTGATGCCCTCGATCGCCGCGACGAGCTTCCATTCCGACGCGATGGCTTCGTCGCCGTAACCGATCGCGGCATAGGTCTGTGACGAAAAATACACTGCCTCCCGCAAGTCCTTGATGGCATCGAGCTTGAGGTACAATGCGGCATAAAGCCAGATTTCCGACCCGTGCAGCACGAACAGCCCGAGCACCACGGCGACAATCATCGTGATGCCGCGCACCGATAACGGATGGATGCCGATTATCGCCTCCTCACGCGCTTCGAAACGCGTCAGCCGGCCCAGAAGCAGCAGCCCTGTCGCATGGATCATCACTGTCGACAGCACCATCACGGTGGCGACGAGCAGCTCGGTCAGCACCGGGCGCCGCGCCGGCTATTTCGTCGACGGGTTCGAAGCGTTCTGCTTCTTGGGCTTCTCCGCCTTGGGCTTGCGGGTTTCCTTGCTCGATTTTGCCTGACCCTTGGCCATGTCTGTCTCCCTTGCCGAAATGTTCCGGGAACAGCTTAAACCCTTCCGGCGGCGAAAGCCCGCGCTTTTGCGCTGCCGTTGCGATTACCCCGGCGGCTGTCAACAACCCTTGGCGCGACGCTTTTGTGTCGCTAAGCACAGGGCCGGCAGCGCAGTTACCCTTGGATCGACATGAAGAAATCCGTCGCCGCTATATCCCAGCGTTTGCGGGCCTATGCCGAGTCGAACCCCAGCATTCCCGAAACCGTCGCCGCCTTCGCCATCAAGCTCGTCGGCGCGGTGCTCAGCTTTGGCTTCAGCTTCCTGGTCGCGCGTCATCTTGGCGCCGCCGGCAGCGGCAGCTTCGCGCTGGCGTTGACGACGGCGCTGTTCGCCTCGGCGGTTGCGCTGCTCGGCCTCGATTATGTGCTGCTCAGGGCGATGGCCGGCGATATCCGCCAAGGCAATCTTGCGGCGGCGCGCGGCGCGGCGCGCAGTGCCGTCCTCGCCACCTCCATGGCGGCCGTGCTCGTCGGGCTGGTGCTGGCGGCCTTCGGAGCGCCGTTGCTCCACGCCGTGCTCGGCGAAAGCCTCGAACCGGGGCTGATCTGGCTTTCGGCGATCGCCGTCCTGCCGTTGACGCTCAATCGCATCGCGGTTGCGTCGTTGCGCGGCGCCGGCGGGGTGCTTGCCGCGCAATGGCTGGAAGGGCCACAGGCGATGATATTGGCGGTGGCGGTGCTGGTGATCCTGATCGTCAGCCGGGTCGCCATCGGTGCCAGCGACGTCGTCCTGCTCTATTTTATCACCGCTGCGATCAGCGCCATGGTGGCGTGGGCCGTCTATGCCGCACGATCGCGCGCCTGGCCGGCGGCCGAACCAACGCCACTCCGCCCGATGCTGAAACAGGGGGGGCCGATATCGTTCATCGTGCTCAGTCGCCTCGTGCTCGATTGGGTCGTCCTGCTCAGCCTTGGAGCCTGTTATTCGACCTTCGAGGTCGGGCAGTTCCGCACCGCTTGGCAGATTTCGGCGCTGATCATGCTGCTGGTGTCGACGTTCGACACCGTCGCCGGACCACGCATCGCCGCTGCCTATCGGGTCGGGGATATGGACAACATACGCCAGATCATCCGGCATTCGGTGTTTGCGATGATGCTGATGTCGCTGCCGCTGTTTGTCGTCGCGCTGGGCTTTCCCGAATGGGCGCTGGGACTTTTCGGTCCGGAATTCGTGGCTGCCGCACCGGCGTTGCGCATCCTGGCGCTGGGCCAGCTGGTCAATGTCCTGTCAGGGCCGCTGGGAACCGTCTTGCTGATGACCGGTCAGGAACGCTCGTCGATGCTGCTGTCGATCGGCAGCCTGGTTGTGCTGCTGATCCTCAGCGTGACGCTGATCCCGGCCTATGGCCTGATTGGCGCCGCCATGACGACGTCGCTGATCATCGGATCGCGAACCCTGGTCGGCTATTTTCTCGTCCGCAAGACGTTGCGCCAAATTGCATGACCCAATGAAAAAGGGCCATTCCGCCGGTTGGCGGGATGGCCCTTTGTTATTCCGGCCCCAGAAAGGGAGCCCCTTGGTGCTGCGTCCGCTTGGTCAGGCCGCCTTGTCGGCGACCAGCAAGCGCACCGGCTGCTTGATCCCGGCGACGACGTCCTCGTCGACGAGGATTTCCTCGACGCCTTCGAGGCCGGGCAGTTCGAACATCGTGTCGAGCAGGATCGATTCCATGATCGACCGCAGCCCGCGCGCGCCGGTCTTGCGTTCGATGGCGCGCTTGGCGATCGCCGCAAGCGCGTCGGGCTGGAAGGTAAGCTTCATGCCCTCCATCTCGAACAGCCGGGCGTATTGCTTGCTCAAGGCGTTCTTGGGTTCGGTCAGGATCTTGACCAGCGCCGCTTCATCAAGGTCTTCAAGCGTCGCGATGACCGGCAGACGCCCGATGAATTCGGGAATCAGGCCGAAGCGCAACAGATCCTCGGGCTCGCACTTCATCAGCAACTGGCCGACACGGCGTTCGTCAGGGCCGGCGACATGCGCGCCGAAACCGATCGACTTGCCCTGCAAACGGTCACCGATGATGCGATCAAGGCCATTGAACGCCCCGCCGCAGATGAACAGGATGTTGGTGGTGTCGACCTGCAGGAATTACTGCTGCGGATGCTTGCGGCCACCCTGGGGCGGAACGCTCGCGGTCGTGCCTTCCATGATCTTGAGCAGCGCCTGCTGGACGCCTTCGCCCGACACGTCGCGGGTGATCGACGGATTGTCGGCCTTCCTCGAAATCTTGTCGATTTCGTCGATATAGACGATACCGCGCTGCGCCCGCTCGACGTTGTAGTCGCTGGCCTGCAGCAGCTTGAGGATGATGTTTTCGACATCTTCGCCGACATAGCCGGCTTCGGTCAGCGTCGTCGCATCGGCCATGGTGAACGGCACGTCGAGGATGCGCGCCAGCGTCTGCGCCAGCAGCGTCTTGCCGCAACCGGTCGGCCCGACAAGCAGGATGTTCGACTTGGCAAGTTCGACTTCGCCCGTTTTGCCGCTGTGCTTCAACCGCTTGTAGTGATTGTGCACCGCGACTGCGAGCACGCGCTTGGCGCGGTCCTGCCCGATGACGTAATCA
>JANNJH010000290.1:0-2342 GCA_031405775.1 Sphingomonadales bacterium
CGGCGAAGCGCCGCACCGACGCGCTGGTCAGCTTCAGGTCGAGATATTGGGCGATCGCCAGCGCCAATTCGGGATTGCCGTTGCCGGCGAGAATTTTCATGGGTTGGATCGTGCCCTTCAAGGTCCGCACGGCCATAGCCGCGCCGTCACGCATCGGCAACAAAAGCCTTTAGCGATGCGAGCAACGGCACGTCGGCGGGCGGCATCGGCAGGGCATCGAGCCCGGCGGCGAATTCCCAGCATAGCGGCTGGCCCTGCTGGCCGACGGGGTCGCCGTCCCAGGCCCGGCAGGCATAAAGCAGCATGACGAGGTGAAAATCGTCATAGGCATGGCTGACGAAGGCCAGCGGTTCGAGCGCCGACGCCGCGACGGCGATCCCGAGTTCCTCGGCAAGTTCGCGGACCAGCGCGGCTTCGGGGGTTTCGTGCGCCTCGACCTTGCCGCCGGGAAACTCCCACAGCCCGGCAAGCGATTTGCCCGGCGGCCGCTGCGCCACCAGCACGCGGCGGTCGGCGTCGATCAGCGCGACGGCGACGACATGGACGACGCGCTTCACCGCAAACCGATCAGCGCGGGCTGGATGAGGAAGCATCTGTGCAACGCGGCATATGGGCCAAGTCTAAAGCAACCGGCCCATTTCGACGAACTTGTTGCGGCGTGCCTTGCGCAGCGCGGCGGGTGCGATGGCGAGCAACGGCAGCAGTTCGGCGGCGATCGCCATCGACAGCGCGGCGACGGCGGCGGCGGGGTCGCGATGCGCACCGCCGAGCGGTTCGGAAACGATGGTATCGATGACGCCAAGCTTTTTCAAATCGGCGGCGGTGACGCGCATCGCCGCGGCGGCTTCGGGGGCGTGGCTGTTGGCCGTGTCGGCGGTGCGCCACAAGATCGAGGCGCAGCCTTCGGGCGAGATCACCGCATAGACGGCGTGTTCGAACATGATGACCTTGTCGGCGGCGGCAAGCGCGACGGCGCCGCCCGAGCCGCCTTCGCCGGTGATCGCGGCGATGACCGGCACCGGCGCTCCAAGACAGGCTTCGGTGGCGCGGGCGATGGCTTCGGCCTGGCCGCGTTCCTCGGCATCGAGGCCGGGGAAGGCGCCGGCGGTATCGACGAGCGTGATGACGGGAACGTTGAAGCGCCCGGCAAGCTCGATCAGGCGGATCGCCTTGCGATAACCTTCGGGGCGTCCCATGCCGAAATTATGCTTCACCCGGGTAGCGGTATCATGGCCCTTTTCATGACCGATCACCATCACCGGAATCCCCTGCCCGCGCAAACGCCCCAGCCCGCCGATGATGGCGTGATCCTCGCCAAAGGCGCGATCGCCGGCCAGCGGCGTGAAATCCTCGACCAGCGCCTTGACCATGTCGGCGAAATGCGGCCGGCGGGGATGCCGCGCCACCTGCGTCTTTTGCCACGGTGTCAACCGCGCATAGGTTTCGGCGAGCAGGCGCCGCGCCGCGACTTCGGCGTGCCTGGCGCCTGCTTCATCGCCGGCGGCGCGATAATCCGCGGCGCGCGCCTCGATATTGGCCACCGGTTTTTCGAAATCGAGATAGGAGCTTGTCACGGCGGCAAGGCCTAAAGCGCGTGCGGGCTTTGGTCAATCATCCCGGCAGGCGCGCAACCGGCGCATCGACCCGGCGGTAGCGGAAATACCAGACTTCATGGCCGAGCCGCCGAGCCTTGGCTTCGTAGCGGGTTTGCGGCCAGTCGGCGGGGCGGACCTGCCAGTCCTTCGGGCTCGTCGCCAGCCATTCGAAATCGCGGCGCCTGGCCATCTGCATCAGCGCCCAGCGGCAATAGACCGGGTGATCGGTGCCGATGCGCAGTTCGCCGCCGGGCTTGAGCACCCGCGCCACGATATCGAGCGGCCCCGGATTGACGAAGCGGCGCTTGGCATGGCGCCCAATCCTGCACAACCCGGCCCGCCCCACGATGTTTGTCGATTCGCACTGCCACCTGACATTTCCCGAGTTGCACGGCCGCATCGACGCCGTGCGCGCCGACATGGCCGCCGCGCTGGTTGACCGCGCGCTGGTGATCTGCACCACGCTGGAAGAGTTCAATACCGTGCACGCCATGGCGCTGGCGTACGACAACTTCTGGTGCACAGCGGGTGTGCATCCCGACAACGAAGGCATCGAAGAGCCTGATTTCAGCCGCCTGCGGGCGCTGCCGGGCTGCCGCCGAACGTATCGCTGACGACCATACGCGCGGGCGCGTGCTGACCGAAGTTGACGAATCAATCGATAGTCAGATTGCGAGGCTCAACAGCGAGATCGCGTCGCGCCCGCTGCTGGAATACCTGCTGCCCGTACTCGATACGGGAGCTGTC
>JANNJH010000291.1:0-4708 GCA_031405775.1 Sphingomonadales bacterium
CGGTGAAGCGCGCCTTGTTGGCGGTGTAATATTTAACGATTTCGGCCTCGGTCGGCGGCGCGGTGGCAACCAGCGGCACCAGCGCCACGGCGCCGCTATGCGCATCGACGAGCAGCTGCGCATAGGGCCTGGCCATTTCGGTCGGCACGCCGAGCGCCGCGGTGACCGGGGTCAGCAATTGCTTGCGGACCAGGTCGCCGCGGATGCCGTCATGGAGTTCCTTGTCCGAAAGCCGCTGGTCGGCGAGGACGCGGCGATAGGTCGCCTCGTCGAACTTGCCGGCGATCTGGAACGCCGGGATACCGGCGATCAACGCGCCGATCGAACGATCCGACGCCGCGATCCCGGCCTTGGCGCCAAGTTCCTCCAACGCGATCTGCTCGATCAACTGCCCGGCGGCGCCGGCAACCGCGCCCTGTTTGGCGAAATCGGTCTGGCTGAGCGCCGGATTCTGTTCGCGGGCGTTGCGGACCAGCCGGTCAAAGGCCTTCAACAGATCGGGTTCGGTAATGACGCGGTCGCCGACCTTGGCCACCGAGCCTGCCGGCCCGCCGCCGCCGCCAAGGGGATCGCCGATGCCGGTGATGGCAAAGGCCACCAGCACGAGGCCGAGCAGCACAACGACCGGCCAGCTTGTCAACCAGCGGCGAATAAAAGTGATCATGGGAGTCCGGACATCAGAGTCAGCAAGGTGGCGGGTTGTAACGGCGGCGGCGGCTTGCCACAAGCGGCGCCGCAACATGCGCTTTTTGGAAGATTCGCCACCATGCCCCTGATCGTCGGAAACTGGAAGATGAACGGGCTGGCGGCAGCGCTGGTCGAGATCGAAGCGATGGCAGCGGCACCCGAAGTGCCGGGCGTCGAATTGTGGATCGCGCCGCCGTTCACGCTGATCGATCGCGCTGTCGCGGCTGCAGCGAGGGGCGCTGTCGCCGTTGCGAGGGGCGCTGTCGTCATCGGTGGGCAGGATTGCCATGACCGGCTTTCGGGCGCGCATACCGGCTGTATCTCGGCGGTGATGCTTGCTGATATCGGCGCCGGCTTTGTCATTGTCGGCCATAGCGAGCGCCGCACCGACCTGCACGAGACCGATGCCGATGTCCGCGCCAAGGCGATCGCCGCCCGCGCCGCCGGGTTGACGGTCATCGTCTGCGTCGGCGAAACCGAGGCCGAACGCGATGCCGGCGCGGCGCAAGCGCGGGTCGCCAGCCAGCTTCTGGGTTCGCTTCCCGACAGCGTCGAAGACCTTGTCATCGCCTATGAACCGGTCTGGGCGATCGGCACCGGCCGCACGCCGACGCCGCAGGATGTGGCGGCGATCCACGGTTTCATCCGGGCGCGGCTGGTCGAACGCTTTGGCGCGGCGGGGCAGGGGGTGGCGATCCTTTATGGCGGCTCGGTCAAGCCCGACAATGCGGCGCTGCTGCTCGGGCAGCCCGATGTCGGCGGCGCGCTGGTCGGCGGCGCCAGCCTGACCGCCGCCAGCCTGTTGGCGATCGCGGCGGCGGCATGAGGCGCGTCCTTGCTCAAAGCCGGCGGCACCGCTACATCGCGCGCTAATCCCGCACCGCCCGAAAGTTATCCCGTGATCACCTTCCTGCTTGTCGTCCACGCGCTCATCACCATCGGCCTGGTTGGCGTCATCTTGCTGCAGCGTTCGGAAGGCGGCGGCCTCGGCATCGGCGGCGGCACCGGCGGCGGCCTGATGACGGCGCGCGGCGCGGCCAATTTGCTGACGCGTTCGACAACGGTGCTGGCAATCATGTTCATCGGCTCGTCGATCGTCCTCGCCGTGCTCGCCGCCGGCAGCAACAAGGCCAAGCCGATCGACACCAGTCTCGTGGCACCTGCCAGCACGACGTCGGTCCCGGCCCCCGGCGGCGTTCCGCTGGTCCCCGGCGCGCGTCCTGTCGCTCCGGCGACGGCCCCGGCCCAGGCTCCGGCGCCGGCGCCCGAGAGCGGCGTCCCGCTCGCGCGCTGATGGCATCACCGCCACCGCAGGCGCAGCAACTACCGCAGGCGCAGCCAGTATCACAGGCACAGCCAGTATCGCAGGCGCGACAGATCATCGGCGGTTCGGCGGGCAATCTCGTCGAATGGTATGACTGGTACGCCTATTCGGCATTCGCGCTGTATTTCGCGCCCAGCTTTTTCCCCAAGGGCGATGCGCTGGCGCAGGCGCTCAACACCGCCGCGGTGTTCGCCGTCGGCTTTCTGATGCGCCCGATCGGCGGCTGGATCCTTGGCATCTATGCCGATCGACAAGGCCGCAAGGCTGCGCTGACGCTGTCGGTGGCGATGATGTCCGCCGGTTCGCTGCTGATCGCGGTGTCGCCGACCTATGCCCAGGTCGGCCTGTTGGCGCCGCTGCTGCTGCTGGTGGCGCGGCTGGTCCAGGGGCTTTCGGTCGGCGGCGAATATGGCGCGTCGGCGACCTTCATGAGCGAGGGCGCCGATGAAAAACGCCGCGGCTTTCTCGTCAGTTTTCAATATGTGACGCTGATCGGCGGGCAGTTGCTGGCATTGGGGCTGCTTGTGGTCATGCAGGCGATCTTGACCGAGGCGCAGCTCAATGCCTGGGGCTGGCGCGTGCCCTTCCTCGTCGGTGCCGCCTGCGCCGTGCTGGTGTTCGTCCTGCGCCGCAGCCTTGTCGAAACCGCGGCGTTCTGCGCGGTCAGCGCCGAGGCGCACCAGGGGCCGATGAAGCGCCTTTTCGCCCATCCGCGCGCGCTGTGGACCGTGCTGGCGCTGACGGCGGGCGGCAGCCTCGCCTTCTATACCTTCACCACCTATATGCAGAAATATCTCGTGCTCAGCGCCGGCTGGACCAAGCCGCAGGCCACCACCGTATCGGCGCTGGCGCTTGCGGGCTATATGGTGTTGCAGCCGCTGTTCGGGGCGCTGTCGGATCGTATCGGGCGGCGGCCCTTGCTCATCACTTTCGGCCTGCTCGGCACGCTGCTGACGGTGCCGGCGATGACCGCGATCGGCAAGGCGAGCGATCCGCTGACCGGCTTTATCCTGATCATGGCGGCGCTGGTGGTGCTTAGCTGTTATACGGCTATTTCGGGGCTGGTGAAGGCCGAGATGTTCCCCGCCAACATCCGCGCGCTGGGCGTCGGGCTGCCCTATGGCATCGGCGTCGCGGTGTTCGGCGGCACCGCCGAATATGTCGCGCTGGCGTTCAAGTCGGCGGGAATCGAGAGCGGTTTCTTCTGGTATGTCGCGGTGATGTGCGGCCTGGCGCTGGTCGCGGCGATCAGCTTGCCGGACACCAAGGCGCATTCGCTGATCGAGACACGCTGAAGAGCAATGAGGCCGTAAATCCGCCTCTCCCGCAAGCGCGAGAGGGCTTTTATCCACAAACAAAATCACGCCGCCACTGGCGCTCCTCCCCCAAAAGCGGCTAGGGCTTTTCTCCCATGACCCGGTTTATTTTCATCACCGGCGGCGTGGTCTCTTCGCTTGGCAAGGGCCTGATGGCCGCCTCGCTGGCCGCACTGCTCCAAGCGCGTGGCTATAGTGTCCGCATCCGCAAGTTCGATCCGTACCTCAACGTCGATCCAGGCACGATGTCGCCGTATCAGCACGGCGAAGTCTATGTCACCGACGATGGCGCCGAGACCGATCTCGATCTTGGCCATTACGAGCGCTTCACCGGCGTCGCGTCGCGGCAGACCGACAATATCACGTCGGGTCGAGTGTATCAGGACATCATCGTCAAGGAGCGCAAGGGCGAATTCCTCGGCGCGACGGTGCAGGTCATCCCGCACGTCACCGATGCCATCAAGGTCTTTGCGCTGGCGGAAACCGCGGGGCTTGATTTCGTCCTCTGCGAGATTGGCGGCACCGTCGGCGATATCGAAAGCCTGCCGTTCCTCGAAGCCATCCGCCAGCTTTCCGCCGATGTCGGCCGCGCCAACGCCGTCTATATCCATTGCACGCTGGTGCCCTATCTCGCCGCCGCCGGCGAATTGAAGACCAAGCCGACCCAGCACAGCGTCGCCGAACTGCGCGGCATCGGCATCCAGCCGCACGTCCTTGTCTGCCGCTCCGAACACCCGCTGCCCGACAGCGACCGCGCCAAGATCGCGCTGTTCTGCAACGTCGCCAAGGAAGCCGTCATCGCCGCATTGGATGCCGCCAGCATCTATGACGTGCCGCTGCAATATCACGCCGAAGGGCTCGACGACCAAGTGCTGCTGGCGTTCGGCATCACCGACGCGCCGCGCCCGGTGCTGACGCGCTGGGAAAAGATTTCGCAAGCGCTCCACACCTCCGAAGGCGAAGTCACCATCGGCGTCGTCGGCAAATATATGGGCATGAAGGACGCCTATAAATCGCTCACCGAGGCGCTTGTCCATGGCGGCATCGCCAACCGCGTCAAGGTCAACATCCAGTGGCTCGATGCCGAGGATTTCGAGCGCGAGGACGTCACCGCCCGGTTGGAACCGATGCACGGCATCCTGGTTCCCGGCGGCTTTGGCGAACGCGGCTCCGAAGGCAAGATCGCGTCGGTGCGCTTTGCCCGCGAACATCATGTGCCGTTTTTCGGCATTTGTCTGGGCATGCAGATGGCGTGCATCGAGGCGGCGCGCAACCAGGCCGGCGTCGTCCAGGCCGGCAGACCGACCCTTTCGACCTTCAGCGTTTCGTCGCCGCTCAGGACCCGCTTTATGCGGCCGTGCTCGCCGAGTTGCGCGCGGGC
>JANNJH010000292.1:0-2004 GCA_031405775.1 Sphingomonadales bacterium
CTCCCCACGCCGAAACGCTTGGCTGCCAGAAACATCCCGAGTTCCAGAGGCATGTTGAAGCGCGGCAATCCGCTGGCTGAGGTTGCTTCGGTCCGCAAAATGTCGTGGATGCCGAACTTGCACTCGGCGACGATATTGAAAACCTTGTCGATCCGCACCTCACTCGCATCATCGATTTCGAGGGCGCACCGGGGCCAGTGCCCGCAATCGTAGACCGCGACGGACAACCAGGCCGCAGTACGCTTTCGTTTCATGCAGGCCGGCACTGCCAGCTGGTACTGGGGGGTGGACAGTTTCGGCCTCTACAGCATCAACACACCAGTGCTAACACAGCAGCCAACGCCGAGGAAAATCAGCGCTGGTGAAAGCACCACCTTCACGGTAGTGGCGACCGTCAATCCCCCTTTCACATATCAATGGTTCTTCAAAGGTAACCCCATCGGTGGTGCAACTGCTGATTTTTACCTATCTGCGATTCCTCTATACGCCACAGGGGCAGGACATCATCGGCCGTAAATTTTATCGCCCGCGCGAGGCGGCGGCGGCGGCGCGCTATGCATCGCGCTTCCCCAAGCTCCAGTTGTTCGAGATCGACCGCAATTTTGGTGGCTGGAAGGCGGCGCAGGCAAAATTCTTCGCCGATGGCGCGATCTTCGACCAGATCTACACCGGCAGTGAATAGCCTGTTGCGGGAGGCAAGCTTGCGTCGTCGCCGGAGTCGCGGCAAGGCACCGTGATGGCAATTGGAATTCTCCGGCGTCGGCGATCGATCATCCCGGGCTTCGGCCTGACGATGGGCGTGACCGTCTTCGCGCTGTCGATGATCGTGCTGGTGCCGCTTTCGGCGGTGTTCATCACCACCGCCGGCATGGGCTGGGATGCCTTCGCCGCAACCGCGCTGTCGCGCCGCGCGCTCAGCGCCTATCGCTTAAGTTTCGGCGCGGCGGCGGCGGCGGCGGCGGTCAACGCGGTGTTCGGGCTGCTGACGGCCTGGGTGCTGGTGCGCTATGAATTCACCGGCAAGCGGGTGGTTTCGGCGCTGGTCGATCTGCCGTTCGCGCTGCCGACCGCGGTTGCCGGCATCGCGCTGACGGCGCTTTATGCCCCCAATGGCTGGCTTGGCCAATGGCTGGTGCCGCACGGCATCGATATCGCCTTCACGCCTTTGGGCGTCGTCGTCGCGCTGATCTTCGTTGGCTTGCCGTTCGTGGTGCGCAC
Source organism: Sphingomonadales bacterium (assembly GCA_031405775.1). Classification (GTDB taxonomy): domain Bacteria; phylum Pseudomonadota; class Alphaproteobacteria; order Sphingomonadales; family Sphingomonadaceae; genus Sandarakinorhabdus. Next base: position 1,219 of record JANNJH010000292.1, read on the forward strand.
CGTCGAGCCGGTGCTCGCCGACCTTGGTGCCGATGTCGAGGAAGCCGCCGCCACTTTGGGCGCCTCGCGGCGGCAGACCTTTGTCCGTGTCATCCTGCCCGCGATCGCGCCGGCGCTGCTCACCGGCTGCGCGCTGGCCTTTGCGCGCGCGGTCGGCGAATATGGCTCGGTGATCTTTATCGCCGGCAACATGCCGTTCCGGTCGGAAATCGCGCCGTTGCTGATCGTCGTCCAGCTTGAACAGTATAACACCGCCGGGGCGACGGCGATCGCGGCGACGATGATGGTGATCAGTTTCGCGCTGCTGCTCGGCATCAACATGCTGCAGGGCTGGCAGCGCCGGCTGCGTTCGGCATGAAGGCGGCCGCATCCACTGCCGAGCCGCGCTGGCTGCGCTGGCTGCTGATCGCGTCGGCGCTGGGGTTCCTGGGCGTCAACCTGGCGCTGCCGCTGGCGGCGGTGTTCGTCGAAGGCTTTCGCAAGGGACTGGCCGCTTATCTGGGCGCCATCGCCGAGCCCGATGCGATTTCGGCGCTGAAACTGACGTTGCTGGTGGCGGCGATCGCGGTGCCGCTCAACATCGTCATCGGGTTGGCGGCGAGCTGGGCGATCGCCAAGTTCGATTTCCGCTTCAAATCCTTTCTGGTGACGTTGATCGACTTGCCGTTTTCGGTGTCGCCGGTGGTTTCGGGGTTGATCTATGTGCTGCTGTTCGGCTTGCAGGGCTGGTTCGGGGCAGCGCTGCACGACCATGATATCCAGGTGATCTTTGCCGTGCCGGGGTTG
>JANNJH010000293.1:0-6487 GCA_031405775.1 Sphingomonadales bacterium
GATCCGGTGAAGGTGCCCCTTCACGGTCCCCTCGCTGATCGAGAGCGCCATGCCGATCTCGCGGTTGCTCCGGCCGTGCGCCACGAGCTGCAGGATTTCGGCCTCGCGGACGGTGATGCCGGGGCGGCGGGATCTCATGGCGGCGCGAAGCTACATCGCCGGCCGACCGGTCCGCATCGGCCGAAAGTCGGAGTCCTCAGGGATTGAGCTGCTTGAGAATCTCCGGTTCGGCCTCTTCGATCGCGAGCGCGCGGACTGGCACAGGTCGCAGTCCTGCGTCGACCGCGGTATATTTGGTCTTGCCGGCGCGAATGGCCTCGATGGCGGCTTCCTTGACGAAATCCGGCGTGTCGAAATCGGGCTCGCCGGCCCCCAGACCGATGATGTCGCGGCCTTGCGCCTTCAACACCGCCGCCTTGTTGGTGACAGCGATCGTCGGCGACGGCTGGATACGCTGGATGGCGGCGGAAAGCGGGTGCATGGGGCGGGTTCCTGATTTCCCTGTCCCTCTAGCCAAGCTAGGGCGCCGGCGCAAACTCGCAGGGGAACCTGCACAAAAAGTGTCGGAATATTTTACACTTTCGAAAATTCATTCGTCGTACTTAAAACTTAACGTATTGTTTTGAAATAACTTTCATCATTTTTCTAAAGTTGGCACGAAGATTGCATGACGTTTAACGGATCGTTACGTAACGAAACACGCGATTCCTTACAGGGGGCATATCTAATGAAAATTCTTCTCGCTACCGCGCTGCTCGCGCTCACCGCTCCGGCGATGGCCGCCAATCTCGTCACCAACGGCGGCTTTGAAAACAACGGCGGCAATTTTAACAGCAGCATCGCTAATTGGTCGGTCAATGGTCACTTTGCCGCAAACAACTTCGCTGGCGTTGCTGCCTATGCAGGCGCCTTCTTCGCCTCGACCGGTTGCGTCAATAGCTATTGCTCGATCGCCCAGGCCCTGGCGACGACTGCCGGCGTCAACTATACGCTGTCGTTCGCATTCAATCGCGGCCAAAATGTCGATTTCGGTGGTGCCAGCACGCTGGTTCAGTGGAACGGCGTCAACGTCGGCCCCGACATCGGCGTTGGCCCGATCGGCTGGAACCTCTATTCGTATAACGTCACTGGCACGGGCAATGATACGCTGAGCTTCAACAGCTTCCAGAACCCAGCCTGGACCGGCATCGACTCGGTCAGCGTGAATACGGCTGTTCCTGAAGCCGCCAGCTGGGCGATGATGATCGCCGGTTTCGGCCTCGTCGGCGCCACCATGCGCCGCCGCACGGCGGCTCTCGCCGCCTGATCGGGCGTCAGCAACTTTCGGCGTAGGAGGGGCGGTCCATCGGGCCGCCCCTTTTCGTTTCAGAACAGCCGCGCCTTCATCAGCCCGCGCAACGCATTGCCGATGAAGAACCCTTGCGCCAAATCGGCGACAGTCACCGGCGCCTCGACCACCTGCCCTTCATCGAGCAAGCGCTGGCGCAACACGCCGGGAAGCAGCCCCGCCGCGCGCGGCGGCGTCACCAACCGCCCCGCCTTCATGACAAAGACATTGGTGAAACTGCCCTCGGTCACTTGCCCGTCAGGCGTGACGAAAACGCATTCGAACGCCCCCGATTCGGCGCGCGCCCTGTCATGAAATGCGCGGTCGCTGGTCTTGTGGCGCAATCGCCAGTCGTCGGCTTCGACCGGCAGCGGCGCCAGCACCGCCGCCACCGGTTCGGCGGGCACAAGCGGCGCCGGCGAACATTGCACGGCGATCGCTCCCGATGGCGCCGCCAGCAGCCGCACCCGGCCGCTATGCCCTGCCGCCGCTGCCAACACCGCCGCCCGCGCCGTACCGGCATCAAAGGCCAGCCCCAGGAAGCCGGCGCTCGCCGTCATCCGCGCCAGATGGCGATCGAGATCGGGCAACACCCCCGCCTTTGCGCGCATCGTCTCGATAAGGTCGGGCGGTCCGCGTCGACCAAGGAACGCCGCCTTGGCAAGGCATTCTGCCCATTCCGCCCCGGCCTCGCTGTCGGCAACGATCCCCGAGCCGAGCCCCAGCCGCGCCGTCCCGGCGGCGAGCCCCGACCGCGCCGCGCCCCCAGCGTGCGCCATCACCAGCGTCCGGATCGCGACGTTGAACACCGCGTCGCCATCGGCCGAAATCGCCCCGATACTGCCGGTATAGGCGCCGCGCGGTCCCGCCTCGACGTCGGCGATCACCTGCATGGCGCGGATCTTCGGCGCCCCCGTCACCGATCCGCAGGGGAACAACCGCATCAGCACGTCCGCCGCGCCTATGCCGTCGTGCGCCGTGGCGGTGATGGTGGAGGTCATCTGCAACACCGTCGGATAGGTCTCGATCTCGAACAGCGCCGGCACCTGCACATCGCTGCCGACCCGTGACAGGTCGTTCCGCAACAGGTCGACGATCATCAGATTTTCGGCGCGGTTCTTGGGGTCGGCCCGCAACGCCGCGCCGCGCGCCGCATCCTCGGCGGCATCAAAACCGCGCGTCGCCGTGCCCTTCATCGGCCTCGCCATCAGCCGCCGACCGTCCAGGCGAAAGAACAATTCGGGCGAAAAGCTGAGCAACCACAGCGCGCCGGTGAACAGCAACGCCCCATAGGGCGCCCGGCTGCCGGCGCGCAGCCGGGCATAGAGATGCAGCGGATGCCCGCCCACCGCCACCGCCGCGGCAAAAGTCAGATTGGCCTGATAGATATCGCCCGCCGCAATCAACGCCTGCACCTGCGCCAGCCGCGCGTCATAGTCGCCCCGCGCCAGTCCCGGCACCGCGCCGCCGACAAACGCCGGCCCGTCGCCAAGCAAGCCCGCGACCGCGCCATCCGCCAGCCGCTGCTCGGTCGAAAACCGTCCGAACCACAGCAACGGCTCGCCCGGCGGCGCCGCCCGCGCCAACGGCAGCAACCGCGGTTCGAGCGCATAGCCCGCCTCGAAACCGATGAACCCCGCCCAGGGGCCGGGTGCGCGCAACCGATCGAGCGATGCCGTCACCGCGTCCGGCGTTTCAGCGACCACCGCCTCGGCCAGCCCGGTGAACAGCCGCGCCGTTCCCGCCGCGACATCATCGAGCAACACAAAAGGCCGGGCGGGATCGAACACGCTCCCTTCCTAGCGCGCCGCGCCGAGACCCGATGCGCTGGTGACGGCGCGCGCATCGATCCGGAAGGCGTTCATTGCCCGGCCAGTTCGCGTCGTTGCCAGCCTTCGCAAAAGGCTTGCAGCCCGGGCACGTTCATTGGCGCCGCGACGCGATAGCCTTGCACCCCGTCGCATCCCGCCAGCCGCGTCGCCTCCAGTTGGACATCGTCCTCGACACCTTCGGCGATGACGTTGAGCCCGAGCTGTTTCGACAAGCGCACCATGGTTTCGACGACGACGCGCTCGCGCGGGCTTCCGGTCAGCCCGAGGGTGAAACTGCGATCGAGCTTGATGATATCGATCGGCAGCCGCGCCATCCAGGTCAGCGACGAATAACCCGTGCCGAAATCGTCGAGCGCCACCTTGATACCGCTGCCGCGCAACGCCGTCAGCAGTTCCACGGCGCCATAGATATCGTCGATGAGCGCTCCTTCGGTGACTTCGAGCGTCAGCCGGTTGCGTGCCAGCCCTGATTCGACCTGGGCAGCATCGAGCGCCGCGGCAAAGCCGGGATCGGCAAGATCGGCGGCGGTAACATTTACCGACAACCGCAGCCGCGCCGCGGCACCGGTCCAGCCCGCCGCCGCCTGCATCGCCCGCGCCCGGATATGACGCCCCAGCCGGATCGCCAGTTCGGCAGACGCCGCCGTGCCGAGCAAGGTTTCGGCCGGCAGCAGGCCGTGTTCGGGGTGTTCCCAGCGCACCAGCGCCTCGACACCGGTGATCCGTCCTGTCGCCAGCGACAATTGCGGCTGGAACACCAACGCGATATCGTCGTTTTCGATGGCCTTGTGCAGATCGGATTCAAGGTTGGCCAGCCGCGTCAACGGATCGCCGGCAGGATCGCTGCGGAACACCTCGACCTTGCCGGCTTCGCCGCCGCGCGCCAGCACCAGCGCCGAACTGGCGCGCCGGATCAACGCGGCGGCCGCGTCCTTGGCGACTTCCGGGACGGCGCAATCGTCATGGGCGTCCTTGGCCGAGGCAATGCCGATTCGCGCCGACAAATGAATGACATGATCATCGACGACGAACGGCGTGTCGAAAGCTTGGACCAACGCCTTGGCAAGCCGTTCGGCATCGCCGATCTCCACCGACCCGGCAATCGCCACGGCGAATTCCGCCGCCGCCAGCCGCGCCAGCAGCCGCGTATCATCGAGCGCGTTGCGCGGCGCCCTGGCATCGACGATCCGGCTGAGCCGCAACGCCACCGCGCTGAGCACGCGATCGGCGACGGCGCGGCCATAGGCGGCGTTGATCTGGGCAAAGCGCCCAACGCCGACGGCGAGCACGAAAATCGGGCACGCCATCGGCGCATCGATCCGCGTCGATATCCAAGTGTGCAACTGGTCGCCGGTGGCAAGGCCGGTCAACAGGTCGTGTCGATTGTGCGCACTCCGTGCCACGGCGCCAGCGGCAGGATCGGCGAGCAGCGCTGCGGCATCGGCCAGGCGGCCGGCATGGCGCGCCGCCAGCCGCAGCGCATCGCCGAACGCCGCGCTGCCAAAGGGACTGACCAGCACCCCGGTCGCGCCCGCTTCATGCGCTGCCCCCGTGGCGGTGCCATCGGTCCGCGACAACAGCACCAGCATCGCGCCGTGTCGCGCCTCCACCGCCACGCCGAGCGATCGCGCCGCCGCGATGCCCTGCGCCAAGGCCCCACGGGCATCGACGACGACGACCCGTGCCGGCTCCGCCTCGAAGCGTTCGGCGGCCTTTTCGGGCCGGCGTTCGATGCGCGGCACCATGGCGACCTCGGCCACCGACGCCGCCACCTCATCGGCGTAGCGCGACGACACGATCAACACCGGTTCGGCCGTGTTTGTCGGCATTGGCTTCCCCGCCCCGGCTGGGTCGGGCGATCGGCCCAGCATCTGCCGATATTTCTTAGCACTTGCCTGACGAAGCGCCAGCCTTCGCAGCGATCCTTGCGCCACTGCGCCGGCGCCAAATATGGCCTAAGACCTGTTGCGGGCTGGACTTCGCGCGTCGGCGTCGCCACATTATCCCGTAATCATGTCCCTCGCTCCCCTTCTCGATCGCCCCGCTGCGCCTGTCCGACCGCTTGTCGATCCGTTCGGCCGGGCGATTTCCTATCTGCGCGTCTCGGTGACCGATCGCTGCGATTTCCGCTGCGTCTATTGCATGCCCGAGGCGATGACCTTCCTGCCCAAGGCCGAAGTGCTTAGCCTTGAGGAGATCGACCGGCTGGCTTCGGCCTTTGTGCGGCGCGGCACGCGAAAGCTCCGGCTGACCGGTGGCGAGCCGCTGGTGCGGCGCGGCATCATCGACCTCGTCAAGGCGCTGGGGCGGCATCTGAAGACCGGCGACCTCGACGAGCTGACGCTGACCAGCAACGGTTCGCAACTGGCGCGCTTTGCCGAGGATCTCCACGCCGCCGGTGTTCGCCGCGTCAATGTCAGCCTCGACACGCTCGATCCCGCCAAATTCACCGAGATCACCCGCTGGGGTCGGCTGCCGCAGGTTCTCGACGGCATCGCCGCCGCCAAGGCCGCCGGGCTGCACGTCAAACTCAACATGGTGGCGCTGGCCGGCGTCAACGACCAGGAAGTCGAAGCGATGCTGGCCTATGCAGCAGGCGCTGGCCACGACCTCGTGCTTATCGAAACCATGCCGCTGGGCGAAATCGGCGTCGATCGCGTCGATCATTATCTGCCGCTGTCGCGGGTCCGCGCCGATCTCGAAACGCGCTGGACGCTGCATGACCTGCCCGACAACACCGGTGGCCCGGCGCGCTATGTCCGCATCGGCGAAACCGGGCAAAGGCTGGGGTTCATCACGCCGCTGACGCACAATTTCTGCGAAAGCTGCAACCGCGTCCGGCTGACCGCGACCGGCCAGCTTTACATGTGCCTGGGGCAGGACGATGTCGCCGATCTGCGCTCGGTGGTGCGGGCATCGGCGGAGGACACCGCGCTTGATGCCGCGCTCGACGAAGCTATCGCGCGCAAGCCCAAGGGCCATGATTTCGTCATCGATCGCCGGTCCGCCGCCCCCGCCGTGCGCCGCCACATGAGTGTAACGGGTGGCTGACCAACGGCTGGCGCTGCTGGTTTCCGAGAGTGGAGTCGCCGAGGCGGCGGGCGCGGCCTTGCGACAGCGCTATGATTTCGTAGCCGTCAGGGACGCCGATGCCCACAGTTCCGGCAATTCCGCTGCCTCAGCCGATGAGTCGATGTCGCTTTGAATTACGCGAAACATGTCGCGCGCGTCGGCGACGCAGTTCGTGATCGGGCCGACGTGGTCCACATAACGGCTGATCGGCACGACGCCTTCGCTGGGAACGAGTCCGATGGTCGGCTTCAACCCG
>JANNJH010000294.1:0-6142 GCA_031405775.1 Sphingomonadales bacterium
GAACTTCCGACACCAGCAATTCGAGCGCGCTGGTGACGGGATAGCCGGCACGCAGCCCGCGCGTGAAGATGTCGAGCGCTACCGGAAACTGCGCCTCGAAGAGCTTCATGCGCCGCGCCGCCTGTACATTGATGACCATCAACGGCAGGACGACGCCGATTCCGCCGGCGAAGATGACGATAAGCAAGACGGCGGAGAAGGAATGGAGCTTTCCGGTGATGCCTCCGATGATCGGGAACATCACGCCGATGACCAACGTAGCCGCCAGCATCATGCCGAGCACGCGGTTCGCCGAAGTCCGCATCCCGGCCTGCGTCATGCGCGATTCGAGATAGTCGACCGCCGCGGGCAGGATCGATTGCGACGCCTTTGACGTTTCGCGACGCAGCGACGCCAGCATCTCGGCATTGGACGCTCCCGCCGCCAGCAGCTTCATGCGCTTGCTGACACGCGACTGCGGGCCGCGCACATCGCGCCAGTACATGAAGGCACCCTCGGCCAGCAGCACCACCGCCGCGAAGACGATGACGTAAAAGATCATCTGGCCATCGATATACTGCATCATGAGGCGCTCGGATGCTTGTAGGGGTCAAAAAGACTGGCAGGCAGGTCGATACCGCGCGCCTTCAACTGTTCCATGAACTTGGGCCGGATGCCCATCGGTCGCATCTCGCCGAGCACCTTGCCGTTTTCATCGACGCCTTCGCGCTGGAATTTGAAGATTTCCTGCATCAGCACGATTTCGCCTTCCATTCCGGTGATTTCGGCAAGCGAGGTCAGGCGGCGGCTGCCGTCGCTGAGACGCTCGAGCTGGAGCACCACATGGATCGCCGAGGCGATCTGGGCGCGCGCCGATTTCGGCGAGATATCGATACCGCTCATGCCGATCATCTGTTCGACGCGCGATAGCGCATCGCGCGGCGTATTGGCGTGGACCGTGGTCATCGATCCATCATGGCCAGTGTTCATCGCCTGGAGCATGTCAAAGGCTTCGCCCGAACGGATTTCGCCCAGGATGACGCGATCGGGCCGCATGCGAAGGGCATTCTTGACGAGGTCGCGCTGGGTGACTTCGCCGCGGCCCTCGACGTTGGCCGGCCGCGTTTCAAGCCGGACGACGTGCCGCTGCTGGAGCTGCAACTCCGCCGAATCCTCGATGGTGACGATGCGTTCGTCATCCTCGATCGACGCCGACATGGCATTGAGCATCGTCGTCTTTCCCGACCCGGTGCCGCCTGAAATCAACACGTTGCGCCGGCTGGCGACGACAGCGCGCAGCACTTCGGCACATTCGGCGGTCATGCTGTTGAAGCCTACCAGCTTGTCGAGATCGATCGGCGTCTTCGAAAATTTGCGGATCGAAAGCACCGGGCCATCAAGCGCCAGCGGCGGGATGATGGCGTTGATGCGGCTGCCGTCGGGAAGCCGGGCATCGACCATCGGCGAGGATTCATCGACGCGCCGACCGACGTTGCTGACGATCTTGCCGATGATGCGCAGCAGATGCTTGTCGTCGGCAAAGCGTGTCGCGACCTTCTCGATCCGGCCGCGCCGTTCGACGAAAACCATCGTCGCCGAATTGACCATGATATCGGAAATCGTCGGATCCTTGAGCAGCGGCTCGAGCGGCCCGAGCCCCAGGAGTTCGTCGAGAATATCTTCGACCAACTGCCGCCGCTCGGTCAGGTTCAGCGCGTGGTTGATCTCCTTGAGCATTTCCTGGACGATATCGCCGATATCGCGGCCGACCTGCTCGCGCGTCATCGTCTCGAGCGCCGACAGGTTGATGCGCTCAATCAGCTTCTGGTGCATCTGCACCTTGAGATCGGTATATTGATCGGCCTTGCGGGCTTCGGCATCGGCAAGCGCGGCCGCCCGGATCATGTCAGGCGCAGGCGCGGCCGGCGCAGCCTCGGCGACGAGTGTCGGCGTCATCACCGCCGATCCAACGGACTTGCGGGTCGGCCAGATCATAACGCCGCGACCTCGATGCTGACCAGCGTCGCCAGCGTCGCGACCAGGGCGCGCACGTCCTTTTCGACCCGCGACTTGAGCTTTATCGCCGAGATCGTCTGGCCTTCGTCGATGGCCGCGCTGACGGTTGGATAGTCGTTGGCGATGGCGGAATGCACCTTGCGGCGCAGCGCCGTCTCAGTTCCCGACACGTCGGTCTTGCCGAACAACGGCGTCGTGACGCGATTGAGCACGACCCGGGTGCGTTCGCCAAGGCCATTGGCGTCGATAAGTTCGAGCTGCCGCTTGGCCTGGTGGACCCCTGGCACAGAAAGCGACGCGATCATGCAGACGATGTCGGATTTCTGCATCGCGCTGAGCGACCAGTTGACCCAGGCGCCCGGCAGATCGACAATCACGATATCAAAGGTTTGCGCGGCGACATCGAGCAGTCTGTCGACGAATTCGGGTGTCAACGCATCGAGCGGCATGATGTCGGGCGGACAGGCAACGACGTGCATCCCCGAAGGATGCGGCGCGGCTACCGAGCGCAGGAACTCGATATCGAGCCGGTCGCCGGCGTCGATCAGCTCCGCCAGGCTGAGCTGCGGCCGCAGGTTGAGATAAAGCGCCGCATTGCCGAACTGAACATCGAGATCGATCAGGCAGATGCTCTTGTTCTCGGCCCATATCATGCCGGACTGGGTGGCGAGCGTCGTCGTGCCGACACCGCCGAGTGCCCCGACGAACGCCACGACACGGCCGCCACGTGAATGTTGCTGCGGCTGCGCCCGGGCGCGCGCATCGCGGCCGGTCTCGATTGCTTGGTGGAGCTCGTCGGGAGTGAAGGGGATCGGGAGGACATCGATGGCTTCGGAGCGGAGTACCCGGCGGGTTACCGCCACCGACAGGTCGCGCACCGCTGCAACCACTGGCAGGCGGCCGACATGCTCATGGACAAAACGTTCGAATTCTTCGAAATCGCGCGGATTCTCGGGGCTGATCTGGCAGATCAGCACTTCTGTCCAGCGCAACGACGGGCCGTTGGCGACAAAGCTGGACAGTGTTCCGCGGTGGACGCGGACATCGGTATCGGGCAGCGACAAGCGCGCAGCATCGAGCAGCGCCGCGGTGCCGGGATCGAGAACGATCGTCACCCGTAGCGCCGTGCTGTCGACGGTGGCGGGTTCGGCGTTCGGCGGGGGTGCTGTGCGGCCTAGCATGGGCTTCAGTCCCTTTGAAACACGATGCGGTTCATTATTTCTTGAACGCGGTGGTGCCGACCAACAGCTCCTTTACGGCACCCTTTTTGTATCGTCCTACGCCATCGACGCTGCGGTCGCCCGATCCGCCTTCGATCGGTACGCCGGCATATTGCGGTTCGAGATCGACGACCTGCGCGACGACATTGTGCTGGACGACGGCGCCGAAGTCCCTATCGCCGGTCGTTGCACAGCCAGTCAGCAGGATGAGCGGAGCCGACAGGAGGCAGGTCGTAAGCTGGGTTTTGCGCATGTTCACCTCACGATGTGCCCGAAGTCACCCGCGATGCCGCCCGGCTTGTTGGCGCCGGTCGCGTCGCTGGTGTTGGTCCGGCCTGTCCGGTTGATAGTGTTTTCCGGCCCCGGCAGCGGTCCGGTCGGCTTGATCGGACGATGCGTTTCGGTGTTGCCAAGGAGGAAGAGGTCGAGGTCGCCGGGTTCCTGCACCCGGTCGGTCGGGGTTGCCAGCGCCGCGCCGGCCTTGACCGGACGGACGATACGCGGCGTGACGATGATGACGAGCTCGGTTTCGTTGCGGTTGAACGATGTCGAGCGGAACAGCGCGCCGAGGATCGGGATCTTGCCGAGCAACGGCACGGCGCGGACGGTGTCGGCGAAATCCGACTGGATCAGCCCGGCCATGGCAAAGGCCTGGCCATCGCGCAATTCGAGCGTCGTCCTGGCGCGGCGCGTCTTCAGGCCGGGGATGCGAAAATTGTTGAGATCGATGCCCGCAGCCGGATCGAGCGAGCTGACTTCGGGGGCGACCACCATGTTGATCAACCCGTCCTCAAGCAAGGTCGGCGTGAACTTGAGGCTGACGCCGAACTCCTTGAATTCGATGGTGACCTGGCCGCTCTGCGAAATGCCGGTCGGAACCGGGAACTCGCCGCCCGCCAGGAAATAGGCGGTTTCACCCGATAGCGCGATCAGGTTGGGCTGCGCCAGCGTTCGCACCAGACCCTTTTGTTCGAGCGCGTCGAGCTGGAAGCTGAGGTTGCTCAGCGGGAAGGTCAGCAGCGCCGAATAGCCGCCGGAATTGACTGGGCCGGAGACGAAGCCGTTGGGGTTCGACAGGGAATTGCCGAAGCTGACATTGCTGATGCCGAGCTGCTTGACCGTGCCGCGCGACATTTCCGAAAAGCGCACCTTGAGCATGATCTGCGTCGCCGTGCCGATCGACATCATGTTGATCACCTTCTTCGGCGCATAAGTCTCGGCGATGGTGGCGACGCGCTCCGCCGCCGCCGGGCTGCTGATAATGCCCTCGAGGACGACCGAATCATTCGAGATCGAAACGCCGACATTTTCGGTCGGCAACAGTTCGGCAAGCTTGCGCTTCAAGCCCTGCGCATCGGGGCTGACGACGATGTCGACAACCGCGATCAGTGCGCCGCTGCGATCGAACAGGCTGAGATTGGTCGATCCGACAGCCTTGCCGAGCACATAGACCGATGACAGTGACACCGGCAGGACATCGGCGATGGCGTCATTGCCGATGACCGCCTTGCCGATGGCGCGTTCGACACGCAGCGTCTGCGACTTGTTGACCGGCACTGTCATCACCGCACCGGTGCGGGCGACATTTCCGGAGTCGACGCGGCTTTGGGCGCGGGCGGGTGCGGCGCCGCTGGCCAGCGCCGGAAACGCGACGGCGAGGAAACCCCAGCGCGAAAAGAACCTGACGAACCGCCGCATGCCTTGATGCACCCTGGGCTGCTGCGACTGCGTCACGGATGCGAGCGCCGATGGCAGCACTGCGGCGGCGTTGAGCTGTTCCACGATGGTCATGACCCCGATGGCACCGGATAGGTGGTTGGCTTGGTACCGCGATAGATTTCGATCGACGGGCCGGTCGGCGCACGCGGCGCGGCAGCGGGTCCGGCATTGCGCGGCATCGGCTCGCCCGACCCACTCGTCTTGCGCTTGCGCACGATGCGGGTGACCGTGCCGTCGTTGAGATCGAGAAGCTGCGCCGTTTCGAGGCGGACACGGCTTTCATCGACAAGGTTGCGCAGCGACAGCGACAGCGCGCCGACGGTCTGGGCCAGCGCGGCCTTTTGCGCCTGCAGCGGGGTCACCTCGATGGTCGCGGTCTTGACGACCTCGGGCTTGTCCTTGCCGACATTGGCGTCCTGGCCGACCGCCAAGACCCGGACGCCCTGCATCAACAGGTCGGTATAGGGCTGGTTTTCGTCTTCGCCGGGGCGGGTCACATAGACATCGACGCGATCGCCCGGAATGATGAAGCCACCGGCGCCCGAATTTTCACCGATCGGCACGGCAATCGCGCGCATCGTCGGCCCGAGCAGGGTCGAGGCGCTCAACCGGTTGTTCTTGCCCGAAAGCGACTTGTCGGTGAGGAGTTCATTGGCATCGATGGCGCGAAGCGCGACGCGGTCGTTTTCGCCCATGGCATCGGTGACGCGCTGGAATGATCCGGCCGGCATGCCGTTGGCGGGCCATTGCACGACCTTGAGTTTATCGGGGGTGATTTTTTCGCCAAAGGCGAAGGGTTGCGCGGCGACGACGGCGGAAACCGTCCGCACATTGGCGGTTCGCGACTGGTCCGAACCCGGCGTGAGCAGGAACATGCGGGCGAAGAAGACCGCGGCAAGGCCAAGCAGGATGGCGACCGCGAGCATGACGATGGAGGACTTGCGCATTGGCGCTCAACCTTGGGGCGTTCGCCCCCGGGGCGTTCAACCCTGGTCGACGCGATGCCGCACGGATCGACGAACGATCGACGTGCCAAGCCGGGAATTGACGAGATGCGTGCCCCACGGTGATCACCGCCCCCTGATCTGTCGGCGAAATTCGCCGAAAACTCTTGCCCTTGCAGTATCCGACCAGATTTTGCCTGCCATTGAGCAGGTCCGATCAGCTCCGCACTGTATCGACTATGTCCCGCACCCGCCTGTCAAGCC
>JANNJH010000295.1:0-1976 GCA_031405775.1 Sphingomonadales bacterium
ACGCCGCAGCGGCTGCGGGTGGCCATGCGATGTTGATCCGCGCCGGTGCGGCGATGCGCGCCGACGTGCCGGCCTTTCAGCCGCAACCACCGCCGCTCGCCGCCTTGGAGGCACGCGTCCGCCGGTCGTTCGATCCAGCCGGCGTGTTCGAGACGGGCCGTTTCGAAGGGATGCCCGATGCAGACTAAATTTTCAGCCGCGCAACTCGCCGATCCGGCGATGGCCGTCTCCGAGGCGGTGATCCGCAAATGCGTGCACTGCGGTTTTTGCACGGCGACCTGCCCGACTTATGTGCTGCTCGGCGACGAACTCGACAGCCCGCGCGGGCGCATCTACCTGATCAAGGACATGCTCGAGACCGAGCGCGTACCGACCGCCGAGATCGTCAAGCACGTCGATCGCTGCCTGTCGTGCCTGTCGTGCATGACGACCTGCCCGTCGGGGGTGAATTATATGCATCTCGTCGACCATGCGCGGACGTACATCGAGGCGCGCTACCGGCGACCGTTGCAGGACCGGCTGCTCCGCGCCTTGCTCGCCTGGGTGCTGCCGCACCCGAGGCGCTTGCGCCTGGCGTTGACGCTGGCGCGGCTGGGTCGCCCGGCATTGCCGCTGCTGGAAAAGGCGCCGGCGTTGCAGCGGCTTGCGGCGATGCTGGCGCTGGCGCCCGGCCGGCTATCACCCAAGGCAAGCACGGCGGATGCGCCGGTGCCGGCACCCAAAGGACGCGTGGCGCTGCTCCAGGGCTGCGCCGAACCGGTCCTTCGCCCCGAGTTTCGCGCGGCGACCGTGCGCCTCGTCAATCGTGCCGGCTATGACGTGGTGTTCGCGCCGGGCGAAGCCTGCTGCGGCGCGCTTGTCCACCACATGGGCCGCGATGCCGACAGCCGCGACGCCGCGCGCCGCAACGTCGATGCCTGGACGCGGATGATCGACGCCGGGCTCGACGCGATCCTGGTCACGGCATCGGGTTGCGGCACGATGATCAAGGATTATGGCTTCATGCTGCGCGATGACCCCGCCTATGCCGGCAAGGCCGCGGTCGTCTCGGCGCTGGCCAAGGATATCAGCGAGTTCCTTATCGGTTGCGACCTGCCGCCGGGCGACGGGCGCGGGCTGACGGTCGCCTATCACGCCGCCTGCTCGCTCCAGCACGGCCAGAAGGTGATCGAAGCGCCCAAACGTTTGTTGACCGAGGCCGGCTATCGCGTCAAGACGCCGATCGAGGCACATCTTTGCTGCGGTTCGGCGGGGACATACAATATTCTCCAGCCAAAGATCGCCGGCCAGCTTCGCGATCGCAAGGTCGCCAACATCGAACGCCTCAAGGCCGATGTCATCGCCACCGGCAATATCGGCTGCGCCATCCAGATCGGACAGTCCGCTTCCATTCCCGTCGTCCACACCGTCGAGTTGCTCGATTGGGCGACCGGCGGCCCGGCGCCAGCAGGGCTGGCACACATCGATTTGACAAGGAAACCACAATGAACGCGATCACGCTCGACCAGGCGAACATCATCGCCGCCGCCGCTTTCGCCAAGGGCAAGGAACTGGGGCTGAAGCCGCTGAGCATTGCCGTGCTCGACGCCGGCGGCCATTTGATCGCCTTCCAGCGGCAGGATGGCGCCTCGACGCTGCGCCCCCAGATTGCCTGCGGCAAGGCTGGCGGCGCGCTGGCGCTCGGCGTTTCGAGCCGCAAGGTCGCCGAGATGGCCATGGACCGCCCGGTGTTCATAGCGTCGCTCGGGCCGATCTCGCAACATGGCGTCATACCGGCGGCGGGCGGCGTGATCGTCGTCGATGACAAAGGGCTGCCGATCGGTGCTGTCGGCATCACCGGGGACTCCTCGGACAATGACGAAATCTGCACGCTGGCGGGGGATCGCCGCTGCCGACCTGACCGCGCAGAACTGAGGAACATCTTCAATGACCGACATGATCGACAAGGCCGGGCTGAAAGTCGCCGCATCGCTGGC
>JANNJH010000296.1:0-10775 GCA_031405775.1 Sphingomonadales bacterium
CCCTGGCTGGTGGAC
This sequence comes from Sphingomonadales bacterium, assembly GCA_031405775.1. GTDB lineage: Bacteria > Pseudomonadota > Alphaproteobacteria > Sphingomonadales > Sphingomonadaceae > Sandarakinorhabdus. Next base: position 16 of record JANNJH010000296.1, read on the forward strand.
GTCGGCGCAGCCATCATTTCCATGATCTGCCTGACGTTCTTCCTTCGTGTATGGAAGCCGAAGACGATCTGGAGGACCACGGCCCTCAAGGGTCACGACAACGACGCGGCGACCGATGCCTCCGCGTCCATGCAACTCGCCAAGCATGATCGCGCGACGGTAATCCGGGCATGGGCCCGGGCCAGTGCCTTGTCGTCGGGGGCGACGGCGTCCTCAAGGTCGAGGATAACCACGTCACAGGGCAGCGAGCGCGCCTTGGCGATGGCCTTGGCATTGGACGCGGGAAGATAGAGTGCGCTGCGGCGCGGTCTTGGGGTCATTGCAAGCGTCCTGTTTGTCAAGTTGCTGATGCCGCGAGCGGCGTCCCGGCACCCTTGGCCAGCATGCCGCGGATATGCCGCGCCAGCTTTGACGCGACAAGGCCCAAAGGCGCGCCGCGGCGCGTGATGATGCCGATCTTGCGGCTGAGCGACGGCTCGGTGATCGGCAATGCGGCAAGGCCCTTGTCGACAATCGGCGGCAGCGCCAACCGCGGGACCACGGCGGCCCCGACGCCGGCCCGCGCCATGCCGACAGCGGTCTGGACGTGCCTGACCTCGCTGTGTGAACTCAGGCGGACGCCGCGGGCGAGCGCCGCGTCTTCCAGCAACCGCTGCAGCAATACCGAGCCCGACAGGGTGATCAGCGGCAAGGATACCAGTCGCGCAAAAGGCATGCCGCCGTCGCAGCCCTGCGCCAGTTCCTGCTGCAGCAGGACGAACAGCGGTTCGTCGGTCGCCGGGGTGAAGGCGATCCCGGCCGGCGGCGGATCGGCGCAGGGTCCGATGCCGAAATCGATGATGCCGGCGGCCAGCGCCGCGACGATCTCGGACGAGGTCAGTTCCTCGACGTCAATCCGTGTCGATTTGTCGCGCTGGCGCCAGGCGGCGAGCAACCCGGGCAGCAGGACGCTCGATAGCGACGGCACACAAGCGACGACGATCCGTCCGCGCCGGTCGTCGGCGCGATCCCGCATCAGGGCGAGGCCGTCGGCTATCAGTTTGAAGGCCTTGTCGAGCGACGCCGCAAGTTCCTCGCCCGCCGGAGTGGCGACGACCCGGCGCGACGTCCGCTCGACGAGCCGCAGGCCAAGCTGTTGCTCGAGGTCGCCGACCTGGCTGCTTATGGTCGCCTGTGACCGGCCGAGTTCGGCGGCGGCGCGGGTGAATGACCGGTGGCGCGCCACCGCCTCGAAGCTGCGAAGCAGCTTGAGGTTGACGTCGAGGTTCACGGCCACCCCCCGATCATCACACCCTTGGTCGCGGCAAGCCGAGATTTTCGCGCAGCGTGGCGCCTTCATATTTGGAGCGAAACAGCCCGCGGCGACGCAGTTCGGGGACCACCAGCCGCACGAAATCGTCATAGGCGCCGGGCGCATGACTCGCTGCCAGCACAAAGCCGTCGCACGCGCCGTTGAACCAGTCTTCCATCTGGTCGGCGATCTGCATCGGCGAACCCATGAAGACCGGGAATTCATCGAGCGTACCGCGCCGGGTGAATTCGACGAAGTCGCGCGGACTGGGATTGGCGCGGCCGCTGAGCGCAACGACGCGGTCCCGAAACGCCTGGATACCCGAAATGCCGTCCATTTCCTCGGCGCTGAACGGCTCGTCATAACCCTTTTTCGAAAAGTCGAAGTTGAGGACTTCGGACAGCAGCACCAGCCCGTCGATGGGTTTGACGAGCTTGTCGATCACCGCGCGCTTGTCTTCGGCCTCGCTCTGGGATTCGCCGACGATTGAATAGACCGCGGGCGCGACGCGGACCGAGTTCGGATCGCGGCCCATCTCGGCGAGCGTCGACTTGAAATCGGCATAGGATCGGCGCGCGACGTCGAGATTGGGGTAGATGACGAAAACCAGATCCCCCCATTTGCCCGCAAAGCGCTTGCCGCGACCGCTTTGGCCGGCCTGGATCAGGATCGGTTCGCCCTGCGGGGAGCGCGGCACGGTGAACGGTCCGCGCGACTTGAACCATTCGCCCTTGTGTTCGAGGCGTCGCACCAGGTCGGGATTGACGAACACGCCCGACTTGTCCTGGACCAGCGCGTCGTCGCTCCAGCTCCGCCAATGGCCGCGAACTACCTCGAGGAACTCTTCGGCGCGATCGTAGCGCAGGTCATGTTCGAGAACGATTCCGCGCCCGAAATTATTCGCTTCGGAATCGTTCAGCGAGGTGACGACGTTCCAGGCGGCGCGTCCGCCCGTCAGGTGATCCATCGTCGCAAAGATGCGGGCGACATGGAAGGGTTCGTAATAGGTGGTCGAATAGGTGACGCCGACGCCGAGCCGCTCGGTCGCGCCGGCCAGCGCCATGGCGCAGAGCATCGGATCAAGCTTGACCGCCCGGATGCCTTCGCGAAGCGTCACCCGGTAATCGTCGGCATAGACGTCGGGAATCGCCAGGCGATCATCGAAAAACGCCAGATGAAAGGTGCCTTCCTCGAGCGTCCGGCCGATGCGGCGATAATATTCGGCGGTCAAAAAGTCGTTCGCGGCGTCGGGATGTCGCCACGACGCCGGAAAGTTCGAGCAATTCTGGGCCTGTAGGAAGGCGATGAGCGCCATCTGGCGGTTGGACATGGAATGGCTCCGTCGGTGGAAGGCTGGCAATCAGATGACGCGAAGGCGTCGTAGCTCGGCAAGCGCGTCGGCGTCGAGGCCCAGCAGGGTGCCGAAAACCTCGTCGGTGGCGTTGCCGAGCGCCGGTCCGGCGGTTCGAAGTTCCGCCGGCGTGCGCGACATGCGCGGCAACGGTCCCGGCACGACCAGCGGCCCGACGCGCGGATCGTCGATGGTTCGCAGATTCTCGCGCGCGGCGTATTGCGGCTCCTTGAAAATCTCGGCGATGCTCAGCAATTTGGCAGCCGGCGCGTCATTGGCGTCGCAGGCGGCGAGGACATCGGCGACGTCCATGCTGCCAACCCAGGCGGTGACGAGCGCGTTGACCTCGGCACGATGGTCGTTGCGCGCCGGCGCGGTGGCATAACGGGGATCAGCGGCGAGATCGGGTTGCCCCATGGCGCGCGACAATCGTTCCCACATGCGGTCATTGGAGCAGGCCAGCGCCACCCAGGCGCCGTCGCGTGACTGGTAATGGCTGTGCGGCACGACATTGACGGTGTCGGGACCCATCCGTTCGCGCTGGAAGCCGGAGCGGGCGTAGGCCGGCGCGAGTTCGTCGAGCACCCGGAAGATCGATTCATACAGCCCGATATCGATCGACTGGCCCTCGCCGGTGCGCTCGGCGTGGCGCAGCGCCATCAGCACGCCGACGGTGCCGAAAAGCCCCGACATATAGTCGGCGAGCGAGGTCGATCCCGGCACCACCGGTGGCCGGCCCGGTTCGCCCGACAGATAGGCAAGGCCGCTGAAGGCATGGGCGATGCGGGCAAAACCCGGCTTGTCCTTCAACGGGCCGGTCTGGCCATAGGCGCTGACTCGCAGCATCACGAGCTTGGGGTTGATCGCCGCCAGCGCTTCATAGCCAAGGCCCCATTTTTCCAGCGTTCCGGGCCGAAAATTCTCCAGCACGACATCGGATTGGGCGACCAGCAGGCGGAACAGTTCGGCACCGCGCGGCGTGCGCAAATCGAGCGTCACCGACTTTTTGTTGCGCGCTTCGCTGAGCCAGACCAGCGTGTCGCCGGCCTCGGTCATGGTGCCGAAGCGGCGCAGCGAATCGCCTTCGCCCGGCTGCTCGATCTTGATCACCTCGGCACCGAACTCGGCCATGATCGTGCCGCAGAACGGCGCGGCAACAAAGGTCGCGATATCGAGCACGCGAACGCCGGCGAGCGCGCTCGTCATCAGCCGGCTCCGTCGAGGACGCCGGCAACGCGGGCGCGGCGCAGGATCTTGCCGGATAGCAGGACGTGCGCCCGATCGAGCAGCATGCCTTGCGCACCGATGGCGCCTTTGCCTTCATCGGCCGCGACCTGCATCTTTGCCGCGATGTCGCGGGCCCAGGCAATCTGGCCGGGGCTGGGGGTGAAGACCTGGTTGGCGATCTCGACCTGGCTGGGGTGGATTGCCCATTTGCCCTCGAAACCGAGCGCGCGGGCGCGGGTGGCGCTGGCGCGATAGCCCTCGGGGTCGCCGTAATTGGTGAACGGGCCGTCGATCGGCCGCAAGCCATAGGCGCGACAGGCGTTGGCGATGCGGGCGAGCGCGAAATGCCATTGGTCGTTCCAATGGCGTTCGGCGGGTTGCCCGTCCGTCCGTGCCAGCACGGCATAGTCGCTGTTCGAGGCACCAAAGACCGTATCGAAATTCTCGAGCTCGATCGAATAGTCGCCGACGCCGAAGATCATCCCCTCCAGCCGCGGCGAAGCGGCGGCGATAGCCTCGACATTGGCGAGGCCCTTTGTCGTCTCGATGAGCACTTCGATGCCCAAGGGCCGGGCGCGTGGCACTTCCATTTCGAGCCCGGTCAACAGCCGGTCGAGAAACACGACATCGCCGGCGGTTTCGACCTTGGGCAGCAGGATCATGTCGAGGCGTGGACAGCGCGCCACGGCGATGATGTCGGCGATCGCCCACATCGTCGCCAATCCGTTGACGCGGACCGAGACGGTCTTGTTGCCCCAATCAATTTCGTGCAGCGCCCGAACGGCATTGGCGCGAGCCTCAATGCGGCGGCTTGGCGCTACCGCGTCCTCGAGATCGATAAACAGCGAATCCGCTGGGCCGCGCGCGGCTTTCTCGAAGAATTTTTCCGATGTCGCCGGAACCGCAAGCTCCGATCGCTGCAATCGCGCGTCGCGCTCGCCATCACCTGAAACCAGCATCCTGTCCTCCGTATTGCGCTGGACAGTCAGCGATCAACGCCGTGGGGACAATCGCAATCTCCGCACATATCTATCGAGTTTTTCTATGAATTCCGGCGGGCGCTTGGTGCTACTGCGACGCGTGGTTCTATCGGGAAGTCTTGGTCATGGCACACGCTGCTCTCCTCATCGTCGCTATCGGCGGGTCGCAACGTCCAATATCCTCAGGTGCCTCGGCGCTGCGGCTGTGCTTGCAGGAGGCGGAACGGCTCAACGCCCGCACCCGGTTGTTTTCGGGCGCCGATATCGATCTTCCGACCTATGATCCGTCATCGACGATCCGCACCCCAGCGGCATTGGCGCTGATCGAAAGCCTTCGCGAAGCCGACGGCGTCATATTTGCGTCCCCCGGCTATCATGGCGGAGTCTCGGGGCTGGTGAAGAACGCCCTCGACTACACCGAGGATATGGCGAAGGATGATCGGCCCTATCTGACCGACCGCGCGGTCGGTTGTATCGCGGCGGGTGCCGGCTGGCAGGCCGGCGGGCCAGTGCTCGCGGGCCTTCGTTCGATCGTGCATGCCTTGCGCGGCTGGCCGACGCCGCTCGGCGTGCAACTCAACACGGCTGAGCCGTTGTTCGACAAGGATGGCGCGTGTCTCAACGACTCCGCGGCCGGGCAATTGCGCGAGATGACCCGGCAGGTCGTGGCGTTTGCCACTATGCGCCGTCATGGTGCGCGGGACTGATCTTCCCCATTTACGCGGACACGCGCTCCATCCGCATACGGTCGAGCTCACGCCGTAGCTTGGCGATCAACGATGCCTGATCCGCCGGCGATGCCGTCCTCGATGTTGCGTGGCTGCGCCGCCGACATCACCGCACCACCACCGATCCCGCGCTGCCATCAATGCAGCATCGTCGGTATAATCCCCAGTTCGCCCGCAACCTCGGTCTGCGTGCGTCCGCTCGCCTCCCGAGCAACCGCCTCGCGCTTGAACTCGTCCGTGAAATACCGCTTCCCACTCTTCGCCATCGTTCACCTCCTGGCTCCGCAGAGCCTATCATCGGTGTCCGCGCAATCAGAGGAAGATCAGTCATCGGCATAATGCCTGAGCGGATAAAATGTTCGCGGCTCAATGCCGCGCATACGCTGCCGCCAGCAATTTCCGATATCGGCGGGGGTCGAGCTCAAGGCCGTAACGGGGTGAATCCGGAAACTGGGTCTTTGCCCATGCGCGTTCAGCTTCAATGGCTTCGATCATTTCGGTCTCGCTCGGGCGCTTTATGGCCCCGGTAACCATTGCCGCGATATATTGGGCCTGGTCGTCCATCATCCGGATGTTGCTGCCCCCGGTGACGTCGAAAAAACCGATGAAATACAGGCCATCGAGCCGTGGATGCGCGACGCGGTTATAGAGATTGACGTGGGTTGTTTCCGGTTCGACGGGCGATATGTCGTCCGCCAGAAACGGCAGCGCGGTGGTATAGCCGGTGGCGGCAATGATACTGTCGAAGCGCTCCTGCGAGCCGTCGCTAAAATGAACGTCGTTACCCAAGATTTTGGCGATGCCCGGTTTTACCGTAATGCGGCCCCAGGCAATCTGCGAAATAAGCGTCGGGTGGCTGATCGGATGGGTGCGGGTCCGGGGCGTTTGAAATCCCCATTGCTCCATGCGGCCATGGAACATGCGGGTCAGCATGGTCCGGATCCAGATGCGCCACCGCCACGGCATGAACGGGCGCTCAAGCTTCAGGAAGATACGCGAATTCGGCACGCCGAACATCATCCGCGGCATGATGAGCACGGGCGAACGGGCGGAAAGCACGGTGTGTTCGGTGACCGAACAAACATCGGCGGCAATATCGACGCCGCTGTTGCCGGGTCCGATCACCAGCACGCGCTTGTCGGCGTAGCGCGCCGGCGTTCGATAGGCGTGCGCATGGATATAGTCGCCCGCAAAGCCGGCAACCTGCGGCAACCTGCGGCGGATGACGCGGTACGCTCTGGTGCCCGGTGGCAATTACGACGCCGTCGAAGATCGCCGCCTCGCCCGAATCGAGCACGACCTGAAACTTGCCGTGCGCGGGCGTGACGGCTTTGACACGGCAGCCGAAACGCACGTGCGGAGTCAGCGCGAAATGATCGGCATAGCGCTCAAAATAGCGGCGCATCTCGGCATGATCGGGATAAAGCGGGGCATCATCGGGGAACGGAAAATCGATAAAGCTGCTGACGCTCGCTTCGGAATTGATATGCAGCGATTTGTAGGCGGGGCTCATCCCGCTGTCATTGTCATAGACCCACAGGCCACCGATTTTCGACCCGGCCTCGAAGATGGTGACGTCGATGCCTTTGGCGGTGAGATATTTCGCCGCGCACAGTCCTCCCGCCCCGGCGCCGATGATGGCGAAATGCCGCGTCATGGCCGGGCTTCCAGCCAGGCACAGGCAGCATCGAGCGCTTCATCGGATCGGTCGAGGAGGCCGACCCATGACATGAAGCCATGGTTCATGTCGGCATAGCGGATCAGCGTCGTATCGACGCCGGCACGAGTCAGCTTGTCGGCAAGCCGTTCACCCTCATCACGCAGGGGGTCATATTCAGCCGTCATGATATAGGTCGGGGGAAGCCCGGTGAAATCGGTCGCCCGCAGCGGCGACGCATGGGGATGCTCGCCGTCGCTGGGGTCATCGAGATAATGGCTCCAGAAATAGCGCATGCCGTCAGCACTCAGCCCAAAGCCGTCGGCGCGTTCGACATAGGATGGCGGCACGGGGTCGGGATAATCGGTGACCGGATACATGAGGATTTGCGCCTTGATAATTGGCGCGCCCGCATCCCGCAGGCGCATGGCCGTGACGATCGCCATTGTGCCGCCAGCGCTGTCGCCGGCAAGGACGTGCATGTTGGCATCGCCGCCAAGGCTCGCGGCGTTTTCAGCAACCCAGCGCGTTGCGGCGAGGCAGTCGTCCGGGCCGGCAGGGAATTTGTTCTCGGGCGCCAGCGCATAATCGACCGACACGACCACGGCCCGCGCGCGCAGGCAAATCTGTCGGCACAGGCCGTCATGCGTATCGAGGCTGCAGATCACGAAACCGCTGCCGTGAAAGAATGTCACGACCGGATGCCCGTCGGCCATGTCGGGCCGGTAGATCCGAATGCGGATGTCGCCGCGCGGCCCCGGGATCATGCGGTCCTCGACATGCGCAACCGGCGGACGCGGCACCCTGGCATAGCGCGCGCCGTCGGTCGCACGGATTTCAGTGGGGGTGAAGGATTGCATGGGCGGCAGGCCGGCGCCCTTGTCGAGCATCGCCTGAAGCAGGGGGTGGAGCGGCACCGTCATCGGATCACAAACCCCGCATAGCCGTCCGCGGCGACCTGGTCGCAAATGTCACGATAACGACCGATGCCGCCGACGAAGGGCAGGAAGACGCGGGACTTCCCGGCGATATTGGCGCCATTGTACCAGGAGTTGGCCTTGGGAAAGAGCGTCAGGTCGGCCTCGTCGTTGACACGCCGCACCCAATCATCCTCCGATGCTCTGGAGGGTTCGATCGTTGTCGCATTGATGGCGGCGAGGTGGGTGATACAATCGGCGATCCAGTCGACATGCTGTTCGATGCCGACCACCATGTTGACGAGCACCGAGGGGCTGCCCGGCCCGGTGATGATGAACAGGTTCGGAAAATCGGCGCTCATCAGCCCGAGATAGTTGCGCGGTCCGCTCGCCCACTTATCCTTCAGCGCCCGCCCGCCCCGGCCCCGGATGTCGATGCGCGCCAGCGCGCCGGTCAGCGCGTCATAGCCGGTGGCGCAGACGATGGCATCGAAGGCGGATGTGAACTCGGTGGTCTGAATTGCCGCGCGCGTTACTTCGACAATCGGTGTGGCGCGAAGATCGACCAGCTTGACGTTCGCACGATTGTAGGTCGCGTAATAATCAGTCCCCACGCAAATGCGTTTCGTGCCGATCGGATGATCGGTGGGACTGAGACGCCGTGCGACATCGGGATCGGTGACAATCTCGCGGATGCGGGCGCGGACGAATTCGGCGGCCGCATCATTTGCCGCCTGATCGGTGAAGATGTCGTTGAAGGCGTGGACGAAGTTGACGCCCCCGCCGTCCCAGCGCCGTGCGAATTCGACTTCGCGCTCCGCCTCGGAGGCATCGCGCGCGCGCAAATCACTAAAGTCATAGAGCGAGCCGACGCGCTTTGCGTGCGCGCGATGCTCGGGGTAGCGCTCCTTCCAGGCCGCGGTCACGTCGGGATCGAGCGGCCGGTTCCTTGCCGAAACCACGAAATTGGGCGTCCGCTGGAATACCGTCACCTGCTCTGCCTGTTCGGCGATCATCGGGATCGACTGGACACCCGACGACCCGGTTCCGACGATGGCAACGCGCTTTCCCGAAAAATCAACACCGTCCTGCGGCCAATCGCCGGTGTGATAAATCTCACCGCCAAACGTCGCCATTCCCGGAAAATCAGGGAGGCGGGTGATCGACAGCGATCCGCTGGCCATGATGCAATAGCGCGCGAAAACCCGGTCGCCGCGATCCGTCTGAACGTCCCAAAGCTGCGCCTTCTCATCGAACACCGCCGAAATGACGGACGTTTCAAAGGCAATGTCGCGGCGCAGGTCGAAACGGTCGGCGACATGGCGCAGATAGGCGAGGATCTCGGGTTGCGTCGCATAGCGCTCGGTCCAGACCCAATCCTGCTGCAGCGCGTCGGAGAATGAATAGGAATACTCCAAGCTTTGCACGTCGCAGCGTGCGCCCGGATAGCGGTTCCAGTGCCAGACGCCACCGACATCGTCGGCGGCTTCGAAGACCTGCGCCGTCAGCCCGATTTCGCGCATCCGGTACAGGGCATAAAGGCCGGCAAATCCGGCCCCGACGATGACAACGTCGACGTGGCGCTGTGCCGTTGTCATCGGGAATCCATTTCGAACAATGGCGCGCGCAGGCCGGTGGTTTCGCCGTCGAACTTCGCCGGGAACAGCGCCTGGGCCCCCTGAACGAGGCCACGCTCGGTGACCTGTTCCGACGTCAGCGCTTCACCAAGATCGAGCACCGGCGAAAGGCAGCAATCGATGCCGTCGAACCGGGCGAGCGCTTGATCGAGCGTCAGACGCGCAAACCAGGCGGCGACGTCGGCAATCAACGCCGTCTGCGGCATCGCTTCGGACTGGCGGTCGGTCCAGTCGCCGCGGCCGGCAGCGTCACAAAAGCTGCGCCAGAACTTCGGCTCGACCGACCCCAGCATGACATGACGGTTATCAGCCGTTGCATAGACCTGATAATAGGCAGCGCCGCCATTGAGATAATATGACCGCGCCTTGGGGCACCGTGCCATTCGCCGCCCATTCGGCGATCTGCATCAATTGCAGCGGCATCAACGCGTCGGCCAGCCCGATGTCGATGGACACCCCGCGACCCGAATTGTGGCGACCGTGGAGGGCGCCGAGGATCGCGATGGCCGCGAACAACGCGCCCGACATATCGGCCACGGGCGGGTCGAAGAAGGCCGGCATTCCAGCCCCGTTGCGATCCATCGTGCCGCAGGTTGCGAGATAATTTCCGTCATGCGCGGCGGCGTTGGCGAGCGGCCCCGTCGGGCCATAGCCGCTGATCGAGCAATAGATCAGTTCGGGCCGACGGTTCTTGAGGGTGTCATAGTCAAGGCCAAGGCGTTGCATGACGCCAGGACGAAATCCCTCGATGAGGACGTCGGTGCGATCGATATGGTCGAGAAGTGCGGCGCGGCCGCTATCGGTCTTGAGGTCGAGCCGAAGGACCGATTTCGACGCGTTCAAAGCACCGTAGAAGATCGGCCGCCCCTCGGCATCGCGTGGACCGAGCGCCTGCATCCCGTCGCCATGCGGCGGTTCGACCTTCAGCACCTCGGCGCCCATGTCGGCAAGCATCAGGCTGGCGAACGGACC
>JANNJH010000297.1:0-3046 GCA_031405775.1 Sphingomonadales bacterium
GGTGCTGCTGGGCCTGTTCGCGCTGAACACCCAAGGCATCGAAGGTTCGCTGGTGATGATGCTGTCGCACGGCCTGGTTTCGGCGGCGTTGTTCCTGTGCGTCGGCGTCATTTACGACCGGCTGCATACCCGCGAAATCGCGCGCTATGGCGGGCTGGCCGATACCATGCCGCGCTATGCGCTGATGTTCATGTTCTTCACCATGGCGTCGGTCGGCCTGCCGGCGACCAGCGGCTTTGTCGCGGAATTCCTCGTGCTGACCGGGCTTTACCAGACCTCGACCTGGGCGGCGCTGGTGATGACCACCGGCATCATCCTGGGTGCCGCGTACATGCTGTGGCTGTATCGCCGCGTCGTGTTCGGCGCGGCGGCGGGCGACGACACGCGCGCCATGCCCGACCTTTCGCTCCGCGAAGTCGCCATATTGCTGCCGATCGCGCTGGCGGTGCTGTGGATGGGGATTTACCCCAAAAGCTTTCAGGACCCGATGAAGCCGGCGATTGCGACGATCGTGGCGCGGTTGCATGGCCGTGAGTTGGCGACGCTGCCGACCGACATGACGATCCTGCCGGGCACCGTGGCCGCCGCACATCAGGGCACGCATTGATGAACCCGACTTTTGCCTCTATCGTCAATGCCGGCCCGGAAGTGGTGCTGACCGCGGGATCGCTGTTGACCCTGATGCTCGGCAGCTTTTTCCATGGTGACAAGAACCTCAAGGCGCTGACGTGGTTTTCGGTGCTGATTCTGGGCATCGCCGGGCTGACGCTGTTCGCCGAACCGGCGGGGACGCGGATGGGCTTTGGCGGGCTTTATGTCGCCGACAGTTTTTCCACCTTCCTCAAGGTGTTGATCCTTGGCGCTGGCGCTGCATCGATGCTGTTGGCGCTGCCTTATCTGTCCGAGGCCAGGACCGGGCGGTTTGAATATCCGGTGCTGCTGATGCTGGCGACGCTCGGCATGTGCATGATGGTGTCGGCGGGTGACATGTTGTCGCTCTATATCGGGCTCGAACTGCAAAGCCTTGCCGCCTATGTGCTCGCCGCCTTTCATCGCGGCGAATCGAAATCGTCCGAGGCCGGGCTGAAGTATTTTGTGCTTGGCGCGCTGGCGTCGGGGATCCTGCTTTACGGCATCACGCTGATCTATGGTTTTGCCGGCACCACCGATTTCGGCGCGATCCGCGATGTCCTGGTCGGGCAGCAGGAACGCTCGCTCGGCGTGTTGTTCGGGTTGGTGTTCATCCTCTCGGGGCTGGCCTTCAAGATCTCCGCCGTGCCGTTCCACATGTGGACGCCCGACGTTTACGAAGGCGCGCCGACGCCGGTCGCGGCGTTCTTCTCGGCGGCGCCCAAGGCCGCGGCGCTCGGCCTGATGGTCCGCGTCCTTGTCGGCGCCTTTGGCCCGATGGCGGTCGATTGGCAGCAGATCATCTTCTTCCTGGCGGTCGCCTCGATGTTCCTCGGTGCCTTCGGTGCCGTCGGCCAGACCAATATCAAGCGGCTGCTGGCCTATTCGTCGATCGCCAATATCGGCTTCGCGCTGGTGGGGCTTGCCGCCGCGACGCAACAGGGCATCGAGGCGCTGCTGTTCTACACCACGGTCTATCTGGCGATGACGCTGGGCAGCTTCATGGTCGTGCTGCAACTGCGCCGGCCCGATGGCGCGCCGGTCGAACTGATCAGCGATCTTTCGGGCCTGTCGAAGACGAGTCCCGGCCTTGCGTGGGCGCTGGCCATCTTCATGTTTTCGTTGGCGGGGATTCCGCCGTTGCTGGGGTTCTGGCCCAAGTTCGCGGTGTTCCAGGCGGCGGTGGCGGCGGGCCTGATCCCGCTGGCGATCATCGGCTTCATCGCCTCGGTGGTCGCGGCGTTTTATTATTTGCGGCTGATCAAGGTGATGTTCTTCGATGAACCCGGTGTCGCGGTGACCAGCCAAGGCGGCCGCGTCAACGGCGCGATGATTGCCGCCGCGGCGCTGTTCTGCTCGCCGATCGGCATGCTGGCGATCACCCCGCTTGTCGCTGCCGCCGGGCGTGCCGCGGCGGCGCTGTTCACGGTTGCGGGTTGAGCGCGAGCCGCTTTACCCACCTGTCCGAGGTGGGTTCGACCAACGACTGGTTGCTGGCGCGGGCTTCGGGGCTTGCCGATGGTCAATGGCTGATCGCCGACCGCCAGACCGCCGGGCGCGGCCGTCGCGGCCGGACGTGGCTGGATTCCGGGAGCGACAGCGCCGGAAACCTGATGGCATCGGTGCTGGTGCGCGCCGATGGGCCGGTGCAGCAGCTTTCGTTTGTCGCGGCGCTGGCATTGCGGGCCGCGATCATCGCCACCGGCGGGCAGGGGCCTGACGCCCCTGCACTCCCGTTGGACGCGCGGCTTTTGGCCAAATGGCCGAACGACCTTTTGCTCGATGGCGTGAAAGTGTCGGGAATTTTGCTCGAAGGCAGCGGCGATGCGCTGGTCATCGGCTTTGGCGTCAACCTTGTCGATGCGCCGACCGACACCGAACGGCCGGCGACCTCGCTTGCTGCCGCCGGCATCGCCGCGCCGGCGCCGGTCGCTTTGCTGGCGGCGCTGATCACCGCCTTCGCCGAATATCGGCGCCTGTGGGCAACGCAGGGCTTCGATCCGATCCGCACGCGCTGGCTGGCCGCGGCGGCGGCGGGCGTCGGTGATCGTGTCGTCGCGCGCCTGGGGGCGGAGACGATCGAAGGCCGCTTCGAAGGCCTTGATCCCGATGGCGCGCTGACGCTGCGGCTCGATGACGGGGGCTTGCGTGCCGTCCACGCCGGCGAAGTTTTCGCGCTGTGACGGGGGCAATATCCAACCTCTCCGCTTGCGGGAGCGGCGAGAGATGCGCCACTTGGCGCGGCCCTGAGGGGTTTCTTCGCTCGCGTGCTGCACGACCCCTCACCCCGCTCGCCGAAGACGGCGAGTCGCCCTCTCCCGCAAGGGGAGAGGGAGGAGAAACGGCATGCTGCTAGCCATCGATGTCGGCAACACCAACATTGTCTTCGCCATCTGCGAAGGCGAGACCATCAAAT
>JANNJH010000298.1:0-1099 GCA_031405775.1 Sphingomonadales bacterium
ACGTCGCCGGGCCTTCCTCGTCGCCGGTGATGATCAGCGACAGCCGGCCGGGTGCCCCGCGCGCCACATGGCGCGCGGCGGCACCGACAAAGGCGGCGATGGCGCCCTTCATGTCGGCGATACCGCGCCCGACCAACCGCCCGTCACTGATTTCGGCGGCGAAGGGATCGACGCTCCACGCCGCGAGTTCGCCGGTCGGCACGACATCGGTGTGGCCGGCAAAGGCAAAGTGCGGCGCCCCGCTGCCCAGCGTCGCGAACAGATTCTCGATCGGGCCGTCAGGTGGCCCACCGAAGCGCAAGCGATGGATCTCGAACCCCAGCGCCGCCAGCGCGCGCGCCAGCACGTCCTGCGCGCCGGCATCGGCGGGCGTCACGCTGGCGCAGCGGACAAGATCCTGCGCCAGTCCCAGCGTATCATGCGCCAATATGGCCTGCGTCATCAGCCGGCGACCTTGTCGAGATAGTCCGCGATGCGCCTGGCATTGACGCCAAGATCGCCAAGGCCGACGCGCGATGCCGATCGCACATCGATGCGCGTGCCGGTGCCTTGGGGGGTCAGCCGCACGACGATATCATCCTTGAAACCCCACCACGGCACCACGGCGGTGGCCTCGATGCGGCCGGTCAGCGGATCGCTGGCGACGATCGTCCAGCCCTGCGCCCTGGCAGCGGCCAGCGCCTTGTCGAACGCTGCCGCCGGGGCATCGGCGACGACCAGCGGCTTCTGTTCGGGAAACGCCGCGGTCTGCACCGGCGCGTTGGCGGGATCATAACCGACGGGGTTGGTGTTGGCCCGCGCAGCTCCGGCGTCACCGCAACGAACTGCGGCGGGTCGGCGGTATCGGTGGTGATATCATGGATGCTCGGCGCGCCGGTGGCCTCGGCGATGATCGCCTGGGGCACCGCACGCGCCGCCCGCCCGGCGGGGGCGGCGACCACCCCCAACGCGCCGCCACGCCGCCGCAACAACGCCGTCAGGCTGATGATGCCGCCAACGCCCGCGAGCAGCGCCGCGATGGCGAACATGCCGAGCCCGGCCGGCCACGGCAGCACGCCGAACCTGATCGACGGCCCGGCCAGCAGCACCAGCACCGCCG
>JANNJH010000299.1:0-2851 GCA_031405775.1 Sphingomonadales bacterium
TCACCCGGGCCGCCGCCAGAGCGGATGCGACCTCCGTCGCTGGAGCGGCGTCTCTCGCCTCTCCCGCAGCCGTAGGCGACGCCTTCGCGTCAACCGGGAGAGGGGGGGCGTGTTTCAATCCGATTGAAAGCGACTCTAGGCGATTCGATTCAGGCACGATAAGAGGTGTTGATGTTCCTGCTCGACCGACTTTTCAAAAAGATGATCCGCCACGGCGACCTGACGATCATCGACGCCGCCGGCACCACCCATCGCTATGGCACCCCGACCCCGGAAAAGCCGCCGCTGGTGATCCGCCTCGCCACCAATGCGACGGCGCGCGCCATCGCCATCAACCCGGCATTGGGCGCCGGCGAGGCGTTCATGGACGGCCGGCTGATCATCGAGCAGGGCGACATTGCCCAAGTCGTCGATCTCGTCACCTGGAACCTGCGCTGGCAGCGCGACAATCCGGTGCGCTTCGGCCTGTGGCGGCAGGCGCGCGCCGCGGCCTGGTTCGACCAGATCAACTTTGCCCGCCGATCGAAACGCAATGTCGCGCATCACTATGATCTCGACGACCGGCTGTACGACCTGTTCCTCGATCCGCACCGCCAATACAGCTGCGCCTATTTCGGCGACGACGACACGACGCTGGAGGCGGCGCAGGAGGCCAAGCTGGCGCATATCGCCGCCAAGCTCGACTTGAAGCCCGGCCAGCGCGTGCTCGACATCGGCTGCGGCTGGGGCGGCATGGCGCGCTATATCCACAAGGTCTCGGGCGCCGAAGTGCTCGGCGTCACGCTGTCGGAAGAACAGCTGAAATACGCCCGCGCCAAGGCGGAAAGCATGGGGATAGCCGACAAGGTCACGTTCGAGCTGATCGACTATCGCAGCTTGCCGGCAAAATACGGCGCCGGCTTCGATCGTATCGTTTCGGTCGGCATGTTCGAACATGTCGGCCTGCCGCATTTCCGCCAGTTCTTTGATACCGTCGAAGCGCTGCTCAAGCCCGATGGCGTCGCGCTGATCCACACCATCGCACGGGCTGATGGTCCAGGCGCCACCGATCCGTGGACGGCCAAATACATCTTCCCCGGCGGCTATTCGCCGGCGCTGTCGCAGATCGTCCCGGCGATCGAGCGCGCCTGGCTGTGGATCACCGACATCGAGGTGCTGCGGCTGCATTATGCTTATACCATCCGCGCCTGGTATGATCGCTGCGAAGCGCAGCGCGCCGAGATCGAGGCGCTTTATGATGCGCGTTTCTACCGGATGTGGATGTTCTACCTCGCCGCGGCGATGTCGGCGTTCAACAATGACGGCCATATGAACGTCCAGATCCAGTTGACCAAGCGCCGCGACACGCTGCCCCTGCGGCGCGACTACATCGCGGCGACGGAGAAACGGCTGCGCGCCGTCTGAATCGCCCGCTCGCGCAAGGGGCGAGGATTTGAACTATTGCCGGTCGGGCCATATGAGTATGGCCACGACAGCGACCGCAGCAAGCTGTCGAACGCCATCCGCGCCTTTATTCGGCGGCAGGAATAGATCATCGCGGCGGCGTCATCCGCCGGGAGGCTACCCAGGAGTTTGTAATGCCCGATTTCGACCTTACCCTGCGCAGCGCGCGCGACCTTACCCTGCGCAGCGCGCGCGAATTCGCCCGGCACAGCCTGCATCGGCTCGGCCTGCGCAAGACCATCGATCCGCGTGTCACCGGCAGCCTCGCCGAACGTTTCACCGGCATCTATGAACAGGGCCTCTGGTCCGAAGGGCTGGACAATGTCCCGGGGTCGGGCGCCGGTTCGACGCTCGATGCCACACGAACGCTGCGATCGCGGCTGCCGGCCTTGCTGACCGAGTTGCAAGTGACATCGCTGCTCGATGTCGGTTGTGGCGACATGCACTGGATGTCGCAGGTCGAACTGCCATGCCCTTATCTGGGGATCGATATCGTGGCGAGCGTGATCGATCGCAACATCGCCCAATATGGTTCCGACGATCGCTGCTTCGCAGTCGCCAATGCCGTGGCCGACGCCTTGCCAGCGGCGGATGCGGTGCTCTGCCGCGAAGTCATCTTCCATCTTGCCTTTGCCGATTCGCGGGCGCTGCTGCGCAACATCGTCGCCACGGGCTGCCGCTGGGTCATGTTGACCAGCGACCGCGCGACCTTGTTCAACGCCGACATCGAATCCGGCGGCGCGCGCATCCTCAACCTCGAGATCGCGCCGTTTCGGCTGGAGCCGCCCAAGCATGTCATCGAGGACGCCGAGAACTTTCGCGGCCGGCGAATCGGCGTCTGGAGCGCCGACCAGATCGCCAAGGCGTTTTCCTGAACCACGGCGAATCCGTCGATCCCAGCGCGCCAACGACTACAGGCGCTTCGTGGACACGCTGGGCGGCGGGAACGATCGCTCTCGCAACCGGTCGGGCTCAG
The DNA here is from genome assembly GCA_031405775.1 of Sphingomonadales bacterium. Classification (GTDB taxonomy): domain Bacteria; phylum Pseudomonadota; class Alphaproteobacteria; order Sphingomonadales; family Sphingomonadaceae; genus Sandarakinorhabdus. The sequence continues at coordinate 2,420 of JANNJH010000299.1, forward strand.
TAGTCGCCGCGCGGGTCCTGGCGGGCAAACCGCAGGCTGTCGCTCAATCGGTCGAGACGTGCGTGGACCATCGCCGCGTTGCGGGGCGAGATCGTGCCGTTGCGATAACGCAGCGAACGATCGTAACGACGGATCGCATTGAGCTCGAAATAAGCGCGTCTCACCTCGATGCGCGTCAGCGTGCCGTCGGCGGCGGCACGACCGATGCGCCGTTCAAGCCGGTTGAAACGCGTCGCGATATCACGTGGGGCATCGCGCCGGTCGCCGTAACCGGGGCCGCCCGGGTTCCACATGCCGCGATCGTCGTAATAGCCGTGGACGCTGCCGCGAATCCAGCGACCGCTGCGATCATAATAGCCCGGCTGCGGATCGGCGATCCAGACGCCATCGGGGCCGATCGTCAACGTGCCCTACACGATCGAGATCAACGAC
>JANNJH010000300.1:0-1219 GCA_031405775.1 Sphingomonadales bacterium
GTGTGGCTCATGCCCTGCGCATTCGCGGCGGCAGGCAGCGCGACCGGTGCTGCCATCATGATCAGCGCAGCGGCCAATGTCCGTTTAGCAAAAATGTTCATCTTCATGCTCCTTGTCGCGGCGCCACGTATGTGATGCCAACCCTGCCGCGCCCGGGTCAGCAAATAGTTATTCAGTCGTTCAGCTCCGGTCCGAACGCCTGGCTCAGCCCATCGAGGTGGGCGAGGATCGGACATTCGCTTGCCGGCGAGGCAGGCTGGCAATCATCCGCGAGGCGGATAAGCGCCGGCTCGAGATCGGCGAGTTCCGGCATCCGCATCCGCAGTTTCGCGATCTTGCCTTGTGTTATTGCGAGCACATCGGCGGCCCGTGCAGAACCCGAGGCGTACATTTCCAGCGGCGTCGCAAGTTCCTCCAGCGAGAACACCAGCTCGCGCCCGCGCCTTATGAAACGAAGCCGGCCGACGTCCTTCTCGCCGTATCTTCGGTAGCCGGCCGCAGTACGTGGGGGCGGCGCAATGAGACCCACGCGCTCATACTGCCTGACGGTATCGACCCCGACACCGCCAGCCTTTGCCAATGTGCCGATCCTATATCCGCGCATGAATCGTCTCCATGTTCAAACGATGAACCCCGGACCCGAGTCCGGGGTCAAGGGCTATTTTCGGGGCCTCTGCTAAAGCCCTCAATGGCTTGCCTCCGGCTCGATCCCGACGCGTTACTGGATGTCCGGTCAGCGCTGCCCGATCTGACGGCGGACGAACCAGAGGACCAGCAGCGGCACGATCAACCACATCAGCATTGGAATCAGCCCGACGCCGAGGACGGGCGTGACCGGCATTGTTGGCGTGTAGCGCCAGCTGAATGTTCCGTCGGATCGGGTCGCGATGACCTCGAGGACAATGGTGACGATGAGCCCAATGAATATGAAGGCCGCGACTTGCGATCGACGCGGGGCGCGGACCCAGTCCTGCGATCGCGCCAGCAGAGCAACGGCAACGAACGCCATCAGCATGATCACTGAATCGCCGACCGCCGCCGCCACGCAGAAGCGAATACCCTGGGTGTGGGATATTTCCGACGTGCCGGCATAGAGCCACATCTGGGCGAACTCCCAAGGCAAGCTCAGGAGAAAGGCAAAGATCCCGACGTTGAAGGCGGCATTGTCGAACAGGGGCCTCACAACTGCGCGCTTCTTAACCGAAGCGCGTTCCCCACC
>JANNJH010000301.1:0-1553 GCA_031405775.1 Sphingomonadales bacterium
TCATCGCCTTTTGCGGCGAACACATGGCCGGCTACAAGAAACCCAAGGCGGTCGAGTTCGTCGAGGCACTGCCGGTCAGCGGCTATGGCAAGGTGCTGCGCCGCGAGGTGCGCGAACGCTATTGGGTTGGTCATGGCTCGCGGATCGGCGGCGGCGCGGCGGCGCCTGTTGAAAGCTGCGCGGCGGCGCCTGTTGGAGCCGGCGCGGCAAGGAGCATCCCCGCATGAACGCCCCCATGATCGCCGGCGTCGGCATGACCAGGTTCGGCAAGCAGCTTGGCCGCGGCGTCCGCAGCATGGCGCGCGAGGCGATCGAGCTGGCGCTGGCCGACTCGGGGCTGCCGATGGCGCGGATCGAGCGCATCTATTTCGCCAATGCCGTTGCCGGCATCGTTTCGCAGCAGGAGATGATCCGCGGCCAGGTCGCGCTGCGGCACCACCCGCTTGGGGCCGTCCCGCTGATCAATATCGAGAACGCCTGCGCTTCCGGCGGCTCGGCGTTCGCGCTGGCGGTCGAGGCGGTGGCGAGCGGCGCGGTCGAGGTAGCGCTGGCGATCGGCGCCGAACAGCTGAACCACGCCGACAAAAGCCGGCCCTTCAACGCCCTGCGCGGCTCGACCGACATCGAGGAAATCGGCGAGTCCGAACCGGGCCAGCTCAGCGCCAATTCGCTGTTGATGGACTTTTACGCCGGCGTCGCCCAATCCTACCTCGACACTTATGGGGCACAAGCCGCCGACTTCGCCCGCGTCGCGGTGAAAAACCGCGCCCATGCGGCGCATAACCCGCTGGCGCACCTGCGCTCGCCGCAAACCGTCGACGAGGTGCTGCACGGCCGCATGATCGTGGCGCCGTTGACGCTCGCCATGTGTTCGCCAACGACCGACGGCGCGGCGGCGATCCTCGTCTGCTCGGCGCGCGTCGCCGCGTCGCTGGCGCGGCCCGCCGTCACGGTGCGGGCCAGCGTCATCGCTTCGGGGGCCGCTGGAAAGCCCGTCGCCGACGCTGCGCAAAAGGCCTATGCCGCCGCCGCGATGGGGCCCGGCGACTTTGATCTGATCGAACTTCACGATGCCGCGGCGCCGGCCGAACTGATGCAATATCACGAGATCGGCCTATGCCCGCCCGGCGAAGGCGTCCGGCTGATCCGCGATGGCGTGACGGCGCTGGGCGGCGCGACACCGGTCAACACCAGCGGCGGGCTGCTGAGCCGCGGCCATCCGCTCGGCGCCACCGGCTGCGCGCAGATTGTCGAACTGGTTACCCAGTTGCGCGGCGAAGCGGGCGGGCGGCAGGTCGACGGCGCGCGCCGGGCAATGAGCATCAACGGCGGCGGCTGGCTCGATGGCGCCTATGCGCTGGCGGTGGCGACGATTCTGGAGCGCGCCGGTGGCTGAATATGCGACGATCTTGCTTGAACGCCCGGCCGACGGCGTTGCGCTGATCACCCTCAACCGCCCCGATCGCGGCAATGGCGTTGTGCCCGAGATGGCGCGCGACCTGCTCGATGCGCTGACGGCGCTCGAGGCCGATTTCAGCGTCCGGGTGCTGGTG
>JANNJH010000302.1:0-3845 GCA_031405775.1 Sphingomonadales bacterium
CCAGCGATGTCGGGCTGTCGGCGATCGCGATGGACCCGATCATCGCCAACATCATGACCTATTGGCTCGGCACGTTCGAGCCGGTGCACTGGATGTATCAGTCGCTGCGGGATTTCAGCGGCTACCGCCTGCCGCCCGGACGACGCGTCGAAACCCCGACCGGATTTTGTCTTTTCCCGAACGACATCGTGGTGCCGCCGCCGCGACAATGGCTGGAGCGCGGCTATAATGTCGCCAACGTCACCAGGGCGTCGACCGGCGGCCACTTTCCAGGGCTGGAGAGCAGCGACCTGCTCATCGAGGACATTCGTCAATTTTTCCGCAAAATCAGATAAGGTGATTTCATGATACCTGCCCATGTTCCAGCCGAATTGGTGATGGATTGCCCGATCGCCGACCGCAAAGTCTATTTCGAGGACGTCTTTGCCACCCGGCTGACGCGCGTCCACGCCGAAACCCCGCCGGTCTATTGGTGCCCGAACATCTATCCCGACGGCAGCGGCGGCTAGGCGGTGCGACAGGTCGCCGACCTCAAGGAAATCCTTGCCGACGATGATTTGTTCACCGCCCAGGGCTTCAGCGGTTTCGCGCGGATGATCGGCGAGGAGTGGGACGTCATTCCCGTCGAGCTTGCCGGCGAGCGCCACGCCAAGTTCCGCAAGGTGCTCAATCCGGTGTTCACGCCGCAAAAGATGATGGCGCTCGACGGGCTGGTCCGCCAGCGCGCCGAGCAGTTCATCACCACCTTCGACAAGCGCGGCAGTTGCGATTTCATCAAGGAATTCGCGGTGCCGTTCCCGGTGTCGATCTTCCTCGACCTGTTCGGCCTGCCGCAGGAGGAGATGCAGCAGTTTCTCGATTGGGAATATTCGCTGCTCCACACCCCCGACATGGAGGAGCGCATCGCGGGCACGCGGGCGGTCAAGGCCTATCTGATCGATGCGATCCAGAAGCGCCGGAAGAATCCCACCGAGGACTGGATCAGCCAGGCGCTGACCTATGAGATCGACGGCGAGCGCTGGTCCGACGACGAGGTTTTTGGCTATTGCTTCAATCTCTACCTCGGCGGGCTCGATACCGTCACCGCCAACATCGGCCTGCACATGCACCATCTGGCGACGCACCCCGACCAGCAGGAGGAACTTCGCGCCGACCCAAGCAAGATCGTGCTGGCGGTCGAGGAGATGATGCGGGCCTATGCGGCGGTGACGACGTTCCGCACCGTCACCCGCGAGACCTCATTCCGGGGCGTGACGATGATGCCGGGCGACAAGGTGGCGATCTCGACGACGCTGTCGGCGCGCGATCCGCAAGCCTGGGAGGCACCGGGCGAAATTCGCTTCGACCGCCGGCCGAACCATCTCGCCTTTGGTAGTTCGACCCACCGCTGCATCGGCATGCATTTGGCGCGGCGCGAGCTTCATGTCGCGATCGAGTTGATGCTGGCGCGGCTGCCAAGCTTTCGCGTCGATCCGCAACAGCAGGTGCCGTTCTGGCTGGGCAGCATCACGCAAGTGCAGAAGCTGCCGCTGATCTGGGACGTCTGACCGGCAGCGAGACATTGCGGACAAGCGGCGGGTTTTGCCGGGAAATAGGGAATAGATGATGGTGTCGAACAATGGTCCTGTCGTGCTCGTGACGGGAGCCAGCCGTGGCTTGGGGCGCGGCATCGCCCGCGCCTTCGGATCGAAGCGGGCGACGGTTTATGTGACCGGGCGAGTCGCGGGCGACCTCGACGATGTCGTCGGCGAAATCGAAGTCGCCGGCGGCAGCGGAATCGCCGTGGTCTGCGATCATCGCGACGACGCGCAGGTCGCGGCGCTGTTCGCCCGGCTGGCGCGCGACGCCGGCCGTATCGACATCCTCGTCAACAATGCCGCCGCCGTCTATCCGGACGCGCTGATGGCGCCGGGCGGCTTTTGGGAAAAGCCGTTGAAGCTGGTCGACATGATCGATGTCGGACTGCGTTCGAGCTATGTCGCGGCCTGGCATGCCGCGCCGATGATGGTGGCGGCGGGTCGCGGCCTGATCGCCAGCATTTCGTTCTACGGCGCGGTATCGTATTTCCATGGCGCGGCGTATGGCGCGGCCAAAGCCGGCACCGACAAGATGATGCAGGACATGGCGGTCGACCTGGCGCCGCATGGCGTCGCGGCGGTGTCGCTGTGGCCGGGCTTCATCCTCACCGACGCCGTCAGGGCGATGCCGCCCGAAATGCTGCCCGAGGACCTGCGCGCGATGTTGCCGCAATGGGAGCGTCCTGAATTCACCGGCCTTGTGCTCGATGCGCTGTATCGCGATCCCGATCTCGCCAGCCTTTCGGGGCAGGCGCTGATCGGTGCCGAACTGGGGATTCGGTACGCCATCAGGGATATCGACGGCAAGCAGCCGATTGCCCATCGCCAGAATATGGGATCGCCGGCCAAGCAGTTCCGGGCGGCGATGCCGACAGCCTGAAAGGACCGACAATGATCGAAGCAATTCTGGTTGTGCTGACCAAGGCCGTTCCCGGCCGCGAGGCTGACCTGGACGACTGGTACAGCCATATCCACATCCGCGACGCGCTGCGTTTTCGCGGTTCGGTCACCGCGCAACGCTTCAAGCGCAGCGCTTCAAGCGCAGCGCCGAACAGCCCGAGGCATTGGCGCCGGAATTCGACTGGCAATATCTGGCGCTTTATGATGTCTTCGACGCCGAACGCTTCAGCCGCGAGCATTGGGAAAATGCGCTGACCAGCCGGATGATGGTCACCGATGCAATCGACGACAGCGTGCTCGAGGATTATCATTATTACCCGCTGCAATTCCGCGCCAACGACCCGGAAACACCGCATCGAGGCGGCATCATCCTCGAACAGTTGAACCCGTCCGCCGGCACTCCTGGGCAATCAGGAAACCTCGCCTGGCGAATTTCTCTATCCGCGCTCGACCGCGTCGAACCACGATCATGTGATTTTTCATCTCGAGCCGCGCGCGACCGTGACCTTCAACGATCCGCGCCGCTTCGGCGCGATGCTGATGGCGAATACCGCCGAGCTTGGGGTCCATCCCCTGTTTCGCGGGCTCGGGCCCGAGCCTATGAGCGACGACTTGAACGCGGCCTATCTTGCGGAAGTCTGCGCGGGCCGGAAAACCAGCCTGAAGGCAGCCCTCCTCGATCAACGGATCGTTGCTGGCTTGGGCAACATATATGTGTCGGAGGCGCTTCATCTCGCGCACCTGTCGCCGAAGAAGCCCGCCGGCATATTGGCCGACCGCAAAGGCAAGCCGACAGATGCCGCGAAACGCCTGGTGCCTGCGATCCAGAAGGTAATTGCGGCCGCGATCGAAGCCGGCGGCTCTAGCCTGCGCGATCACCGCAAGACCGACGGCGAGCTCGGCATGTTTCAGCATCGCTTCCGGGTCTATGACCGCGCCGGCGTGAAATGCCCGACCCGTGGCTGTAGCGGCAAAATCCGCCAGATCGTGCAGAACGCGCGCTCGACTTATTATTGTCCGGTCTGTCAGCGCTGAGATTGCTTGGGCTTTGGCGCTTCGCTAGCAAGGTTTTCAAACGGAGGAAGCGCCAATGGCTTACGAGACGATTGAGGTCGAAACCAAAGGCCGCGTCGGCGTAATCACGCTGAACCGCCCCAAGGCGCTGAATGCGCTGAACAAGCAGGTCATTGTCGAGATGACCGCCGTGCTCGATCTCTGGGAGACCGACGCCAATATCGGCTGCGTCTTGCTCACGGGCTCGGACAAGGCTTTTGCCGCAGGTGCCGACATCCGGGAAATGGAGCCGCTCAAGTTCCCCGCGACCTATGTCGATGACTTTATTACTCCCTGGGACCGCCTTTCGCGTTT
>JANNJH010000303.1:0-1020 GCA_031405775.1 Sphingomonadales bacterium
GAAAGGTAATGCCTTTGACCCCCTTAATAGGACCAAGGCAGAAAACAAAATGGCGGGTCTTTACGGTCTTCCCGCATAAACCCACCGATGAAATTCATGTGAATATTTGAATTACACACGAATTATATAAGCAAGAGGAAACCGCTGCAGGGGGTTTATTTGCTGTTGATATAGTTCAGAAATTCGCGCTTGATGTTTTCGTCTTTAAACTTGCCCGAAAAATAGGCTGTGCCGGTCTTGCTGTCCTGCGCCACTGGCCAGCCATTGGCAAAGCCCGATGGCGCATAGGTGTCGGTCGACCCGAGCGGCGTGATCGAAAGGCCCTTGGCCGGGCGTTCATATTCGGCGGGCAGCGGCTTTGGTGGCTTGGCCGGCTTGTCGGCCAGCGGCCGCGCCGCCCATTGCACGACATAATTGTCCTGCACGCGGGTGATTGCACCGCCGTTGAAACGCCCTTCCGCCACCAGCGCCTTGATCGCCGCGATATGCGCCGGGGCATAATCCGGCGCGCGCGGCGGCGATCGAACAACCGCACGATCCAGTCCGGATAGCCCTCGCCGTGCGCGAGCCAGCGGCCGAGGAAGCGGTTGCGCCGGGCGATCGCAAACGCCGCGGCGGCCGGGGTGCCGGAGCCAAATCGCGCCCGGATCGCATATTCAAGCTCCGGCGAGACGCGCTCGTCGGCATCCAGGCAGAGCACCCAGTCGTGGCTCGCCTGCGCCACCGCGAAGCGCTTTTGCGGCCCGAATCCCTGCCACGGGTGGCTCAGGACGCGGGCGCCGCGGGCGCGCGCGATTTCCACGGTATCATCGCGGCTGCCCGAATCGACAACGAGGGTTTCCGCGACGAACGCCGCCGACGCGAGGCACGCCGCGATCTCGGTCGCGGCATCGCGCGTGATCACCACCAGGGAAAGAGGAAGCGGCTTCGCCATGCGATCGGCCGCAGCAGCGCGAGCGCGCCACGGGATCCCGTCTCGTGTTCGCGATGGATTCTACGTCGTTTCCCGCCGCCTCACAC
>JANNJH010000304.1:0-6385 GCA_031405775.1 Sphingomonadales bacterium
GAAACGAAGAAGATCCTTGATCCCAAGATCAAGGTCACAGCGACCTGCGTGCGGGTGCCGGTCTTCGTCGGCCATTCCGAGGCGATCAACATCGAGTTCGAGGATTTCCTCGACTGGGAAGAGGCGCAGGACATCCTGCGCGAAGCCCCCGGCGTCATGCTGATCGACAAGCGGGAACCGGGGGGCTACATCACCCCCGTCGAATGCGTGGGCGAGTACGCGACCTATGTCAGCCGGGTCCGCCAGGATTCGACCATCGACAACGGGCTGAGCCTCTGGTGCGTGTCGGACAACCTTCGCAAGGGCGCCGCGCTCAATGCCGTGCAGATCGCCGAGCTGCTCGGCCGCCGGCATCTGAAGAAGGCGGCGTAAGCATCGGGACGCCGCCGCTTTAGAGTGTTTTCCAGTCAGATGTCTTCATCTGGCGATTAAGAAAACACGGAAAATCAAAGGTCTAGAGTGCATCGGTCGATTCCAACTGAGCGAAATGCACTCTAGGCGTTGACGACCATCGCATCGCCCGGCGCCATCCGGCCAAGCCAGCGCGTCAGCACGTCGCCATCGACCGCGACACAGCCTTGCGTCGGCGCCCGGTCCGGGCGGGTGCAGTGGAAGAAGATCGCGCTGCCGAATGGTGCCACCGGCGGCATGTCATTGTGCCCGAGGACGATGATGATGTCATAGACATGATCGTCTCGCCAAAGCGCTTCGGCGCCATGCCCGTGCGGCCAGCGCACCGGGCGGTTGTATTGGGGATCGCCGACGCCATCCGACCAGGCGTCCTCGGGCCGCAGCCAGCGCCACGGCAAAAGCGTCATCGGCGCCGCGACGCGATCGGGGCGCAGCAGCGCGGCGCGGATCGGCCACACGCCCAGCGGCGTCGCGCCATCGCCTTCGCGCTTGGCGGCAGCGGCGATCGACCCGCCTTTGCCGAACGTCGCCGCCACCGTCTCGCCGAACGCCGTCACCGTGCCGGCGCCGACATCGGCGACCAGTTTCACAAAATATGGCCCTGGCGGTCGCGCTTGGTGCCGAGATAGGCCTGGTTGTGCGGGTTGGGCGCCATGCTGTGCTCGATCCGCGTCACCGTCAGCCCCTGAGCCGCCAGCCCCGCGACTTTTGCCGGATTGTTGGTCAGCAGCGTCACATCGTGGACGCCAAGCTGTTTGAGCATCGCCGCCGCCAGCGTGAAATCGCGCTCGTCGGGCTCGAACCCCAGCCGCGTGTTGGCATCGACGGTATCGAAACCCTGGTCCTGCAACGCATAGGCGCGCAGCTTGTTGAGCAAGCCGATGCCGCGGCCTTCCTGCTGCAAATAAAGCAGGATACCGCCGCCCGGATGCGCCGCGATCGCCGCCAGCGCCGCGTGCAGTTGCGGGCCGCAATCGCATTTCAAACTGCCGAGCACGTCGCCGGTCAGGCACGCCGAATGCAGCCGCACCAGCACCGGGCCGCTGCGGCCAAGGTTCGAAAGCGCATCGTTGATGACCAGCGCCAGATGCTCGGGGCCTCCGTCGGCGGGACGAAAGGCGACGACCTCGGTGTTCTCGGCGGCCGCCAGCGGCAGCCGCGCCCGCGACGAAATCCGCACATCAGCCGCAGCAGCGGGAAGCGCCAGCACCGCATCGGCCGCCGCCGTCACCACCGGCGCGGCGCCCGCCAGTGCCACGGCATAGACCGACGGCAGCAGCCCGGCGTGCTTGGCGAGCGCGATCGCGGCGCGCGCGGCATCATGGTCGGCCCCCAGCGCGCGGCTGGTGAACGGGCCTTTCATCGGCGTCGCCAGGTCGAGCACCGGGTCGGCGACGGCACGGCTGGCGGCAAGGTCGAGCCACGCCGGCCGATCGATCCACACCGGCTCGGGATCGTCGACGGCGGCAGCAATCTGGTTGGCAAGGTGGAGGACGGCGGCGCGGCGCGCGGTGATGATGATGCCGGCGCGGGCGTGGGTTTCGAGTTCGGCGAGCGCGGCGGCATCGGCAAGTTCGGCCGACAATATCGCCAGCCCGCCGCCCTGATCGGCAATGCCGACAATCCGCCCGCGCCGCAGCGCATCGGCGGCGGCCTCGGCCGCAAAAACGCTCGTCGCCGCCTCCGCGGAATGGCCCGGCGCCATGCTCACAGCGCCAGCGTCACCAGCTGCGGCACATGGTCCGAAGGCTTGCCCCAGTCGCGCGCGTCCTCGATGACTTCAAAACGCGTCGCAGTGCGCGCCACCTCGGGCGACGCCCAGATATGATCGAGCCGGCGGCCGCGGTCCGACAGGCGCCAATCGGCGGCGCGATAGCTCCACCAGGTGAACAGCCGTTCGGGCGCCGCAATGAAATGCCGGCCAAGATCGACCCAGTCATGGCTCTGTTGCAACGCCGTCAGCGCTGCGACCTCGATCGGCGTGTGGCTGACGACATCCAATAGCGCCTTGTGGCTCCAGACGTCGCATTCGAGCGGCGCGACGTTGAAATCACCGACGATGACGGTCGAATCGCGCAGCGATTCGGACCAGCGCGTCATGCGTTCGAGGAACGCCAGCTTCTGGCCGAACTTGGGATTGACCCTGGCATCCGGCACATCGCCGCCGGCCGGGATATAGACATTCTCGATCAGCACGCCATTGGCCAGCCGCGCGCCAATGTGCCGCGCCTCGCCATTGTCCTGCCAGTCGTAGCGGCGTTCCTCGATCATCGGAATCTTCGACAGAGTGGCGACGCCATGGTGCATCTTTTGGCCGTTGAGCAGCCGGTGCCGATAGCCCATCGCCTCGAACATATCGTGCGGGAAGGCATCGTCGACGACCTTGGTTTCCTGCAAGCACAGCACGTCGGGTTGATGATCGCTCAGGAACCGCTCGACGATGTCGAGGCGGAAGCGGACCGAATTGATATTCCAGGTGGCGATGCGAAGCGTCATGGACGCGATGTAGGCGATGGCTTGGCCGGCGTCACCTATGGGTTGCATGATAACGGCGTCGCGGGCATGGATTGCCGCCATGAAGATCATCCCGCTGCTCACCGCCGTGCTCGCCGCCGCCTGGATTTCGCCGGCTTTGGCGCACGACCCGGCTGTCGCGCAGGACGCCGCCCAGCTCAAACGCGGCCAGATGCTGTTCCTGCAATGCCGCATCTGCCACAATATCAAGGCCGGCGAGCCCAACAAGCTCGGCCCCAATTTGTCGGGGATCATCGGCAAGAAATCGGGATTGCGCCCCGGCTTTGCCTATTCGCCGGCGATGAAGGCATCGGCGCTGCGCTGGGACACAGCGACGCTCGATCGCTTTTTGACGTCGCCCGCGAAACTCCTGCCCGGCAACAGGATGGCATTCGGCGGCATCGCCAAGCCCGCCGACCGCGCCGCGGTGATCGCCTTTATCGGCGTCGCTTCGAAATAAGCTGGTACCCCTCTCCCGCAAGCGGGAGAGGGGCTGTCGATTCCACATAAGTGAAAGCGACCCTAACCCGTCTTATTCATGAGGCGTTCGGCCCGGGCTCTGCCATCTCCCATCGGAACATTTCGTTGACGGCCTCGAATGCGTCCAACACTGCCTCATCCGACGCCTCAGCGAGTTCGCGGAAGGTCTTGTACATCGCCCTGTCGGCCGCAGTCGGGCTGAAGGCGTCTTTGCCTCCCGCCGGGTTTACGGACAGCAACAGGACCCCGCCGGGTCGCCATTCACGACCGACCATACCAGGCGCTGCAGAGCGTGCGTCTTCCCGATTTTTGGTGGGCATAAGAGTGGCGGAATCGCCAAATACCGCCTGTCGCCATGTGCGGGCCCTAGCTTGCCAGGCATGCGCAAGGGCAGGACGGCCGGCCAGAAGCGTCTCTTGAGCAGTCATCACTTGTCTCCTTCCTGAATTTGGTCCGTCTTCCAGGCCGCCAACAGGGTTGCGGTCCTAGGTGCAAGCCACGAAGCCAGGCTTCCTGTGAGACGTCGCCCGGGACTATCCGAAGATCACCGATGGCGACACGCGAAGCTGGGCATTGACAGGGCCTACAGGGTCACGCCTTGATTACGTCAAGTTCGCCACTGCATGAACGCGCGCGCGTCAGCTCAACTTCTCGTCACCTGGAGGTTTTTATCAATTTGCCCTTTGCATCGACGTTGCACCGTCTGTCCCCGGTCGGGCGCCTCGGATGGCTACGGCCATGCATTGGGGCGCTGTGTGGCATCATGCTCACCGGTCTCATCTGCCGTCTGTGGCTGGGATCGGCGGATGGCTTGCCCGTTCTGATCGCGCCGATGGGCGCCTCGGCCGTGCTGTTGTTCGCCGTGCCCGCGAGCCCACTTGCCCAACCTTGGTCGATCCTCGGTGGCAACACGCTCTCGGCGCTCGTCGGTATTGGCTGTGGCATGGTGATCCACGATCCAATCTATGCCGCCGGTTTTGCATGCGCTGGGGCGATCGGCGTGATGAGCCTGACGCGCTGCTTGCATCCGCCCGGTGGCGCGGCAGCACTGACCGCAGTGCTCGGCGGCCCCGCCATAGCCGCCGCCGGCTGGTCCTTCGCCTTCGTGCCCGTCGCGTTAAACTGCGTCGTTCTCGTCGTGATCGGCTGGCTTTTCAACAACGCGACCCGCCACAGCTATCCATACCGGGTGCAGGCAGTCTCCCGCAACGTTCATGGCACGACGGATCGCCCGCCACAGGATCGGGTCGGCTACACCGCGGATGATCTCGATGCCGTTCTTGCTCGTTACGACGAACTATTGGACGTGAGCCGGGATGATCTCGATGCGTTGTTCCGGCAGGTCGAAGCGCAGGCGCATCGCCGTTTGCACGGCGAAATCCGGTGCGAGCACATCATGTCGCGCGACATCATCAACGCCAGCCCGGACGAAGGGGTCGGACAGGCGCGCGATCGACTGTTGGCTCATAAGTTGAGAGCCATGCCAGTGATCGATCAAGACGGGAATGTGGTCGGGCTGGTCGGCCATGCTGAACTCCTCACTGGCGCGGGCCGGACCGTGGGCGAAGTGATGACGGCCTCACCGTGCCTGACCTCTCCAGAAACCCCCATCGCCGAGTTGCTGCCGGTTTTGTCGGGGGGCGTTTACCATGAGGCGATCGTCACCGATCATCAGGGCCGACTTGCGGGCCTGATTACGCAGACCGACTTACTGGCCGCCCTCTGGCGCGGCCATGTCGCTGAGCAAGTGACGACTGACCACCGGCTGACCAGTTGACTAGGAACGCACGCGGTCCGATTCAGTCCGCTACTGGCGCGGCTAAAAATACGCGACGAAGCATTCCATGCATGACCCAGACGGTGTTATAGAAGGCTGGCGTGTTGCCGACGCTGTTTTGTACAACGTTCTGGGCCAAGCCGACATCGGAACTGAGTTCGATGCCTTGTCGCACCGTATTGATGATCAGCAATATGCCAAACAATTCCGGGCTCAGCAGGCGCGCCAGGATTACATTCGAACCGAAACGAATGATGACGGAAAACGCGTACGTACCGGTGGTCCATGCCACCCCCCGCACAACCGAGGCGTTCGAGTTCAAAGCTTTACCTCAGGCGTAACATCGCAGGCCTGCTTCAGTCGTCCCCGGCGCTGGCGCAACATGACCAAGAAAGGGACGCTAGCCATCGTCGTCTTCATTGATCGTCCAAATCCACCGGCTCCAACGTGCCCTCTCCACCCCTGGCTGTGGGCGCCCACGACACGCGCTGTCATAACAGAGAATCGGTCTTACCGCCCCCACATGCTTACGGAAACGATCTATGGTTAAATGCCAAGTGCCTGGTTCCCGGTAATTACGTTTGCAGTTTGCCAAAGTCATGCGCTCCCAAAACGGCCGGAAGTGGGTTATTCAGCATCACCGTTAGGGGCGCTGTGCCAAAACCATTCGGCCAGCCCCTGTCGATATAGGCAACAGCAAATCGCGGCAAAGATGAAACTCGCCTACCTTCTAAACACCTACCCCACGACCAGCCAGACCTTCGTGCGCCGCGAAATCCAGGCCCTCGAGGCCCAGGGGGTCGAGATCGTGCGCTATGCCATCAGGCGCTGGTCCGAGAAACTGGTCAATGAAGCCGATCGCGTCGAACAGACGAAAACGCGCTACATTTTGTCCGGTCGCGTTCTGCCATTAATCACCTGTTTCTTTACTGAGCTACTGTTAAATCCACTCGGCGCGGTGCGCGCTGCAGGCACTTGGTTCCGCCTGATGCGAAATGCAGGGGGCGGCTTCGTTCGACACACGGCCTATCTACTTGAGGCGGTCTCCTTGAAGCGTTGGGCAGCGCGTGATCAGGTGACGTTTGTGCACAGCCATTTCGCTACAAATGCAGCCGCAGTGGCGCTCTTGTCTGCGCGACTAGGTGGCCCGCGTTACAGCTTCACCGTGCACGGTCAGGATGAATTCGACGATAGCCGTGCTTC
>JANNJH010000305.1:0-3305 GCA_031405775.1 Sphingomonadales bacterium
GTTTCGTGTCGCGCGCGACACAGGCCAATGGCGAGGCCAGCGCCATCATCAAGTCGATCGTCAGCCTGGCGCACTCGCTCGACATGGTGACGACGGCGGAAGGCACCGAGACGCGCGCCGCGTTCGAGCTGTGCCGCGACCTTGGATGCGAGCAGGTGCAAGGTTATTTGTTCGGTCGCCCGATGCCGCCGGAGGAAGCGACGGCGCTGGTAACGCCGGCGGAGGAAGCGCCGGCGCTGGTGGCGCCGGCGGAATGCGCGGCGGCTGCTTGATCCCGGCTATTCGGCCCACGCCTTTAACAGCGTGTGCGCGATTGCCATCGGTGGCGGCGCCGACCATTCGCCGGTGCCGGCCAGCGCGGCGCGGACTTGCGCCCTGGTGACCCAGCGGGCTTCCTCAAGCTCGTCGGTATCGAGGGTGATGTCGATATTGATGGCTTCGGCGAAGCAGGCGATCATCATCGACGACGGGAACGGCCAGGGCTGGCTGGCGAGATAGCGGACGCGGTCGACCCGGATGCCGGCTTCCTCGAACAATTCGCGCGCCACGGCTTCCTCAAGACTTTCGCCGGGTTCGACAAAGCCCGCCAGCGCCGAAAAAACATGTTGGGGGAAGTTTGGTTGGCGGCCGACGAGCGCATGGTCGCCCTTGACTGCCAGCATGATGACGACGGGGTCGGTGCGCGGGAAATGTTCGGCGTTGCAGGCGGTACAGGTGCGGGCATAGCCGGCCTTGGCGATTTCGGTCTTGCCGCCGCACACGGCGCAAAATTTGTGGCGGGCGTGCCAGTCGAGCAAGGAACGTGCCTGCGCGACGATTTCGGCGCGGCCATCGCCAAGCTGCACCACGGCGAGACGGGCGTCGACGACCTGGCCGCCGAAATCGCTGACAAGATCGGCACCGCTGGCGGCGGCAGCGAACCGGGGCGCGCCGCCATCGATGGTGCCCGACAGGCCGAGAAAAACCGTCGTCGCATCGTGCGGCACATCGGAACGATAGGCCCACAGGATATCGGGTTGTTCGCCCTGTGTGAGCACCGGCTTGAGGTCGTCCAGCACCAGCCAGCGGGCATCGGGGCGGGCACGCAGCGCGATCATCGAGGCAGGATCGCGCCGCAGATGATCGGCGCGATCGAGCGGCGAGCCGGTGATGCCGACAGGCGGAACACTCCATCCGGCAAAGGGGTCAATCATGCGGCCTCCGATCGAATTGGGCGCGCGCCAGCGTGGCGGCTTTGAGGAACAGCGTCGGCAGCCCGGCGCGTTCGATGTCATCGACGTTCAGCCATTGCCCTGCAAGGCCGGGTTTCGCGGGCAAGCGAATTGCCTCGACGCGCAGCACAAGTTCGAAATGCGTGAAGCCGTGGTTGACGGCGCCAACGCCGGTCCAGCCGCCGCTCCAGCCGCCGGCCAGCGGCGGGGCAGGGGCTGTGTCGCCGTCATGCCAGTCGCTCGACGGCAGCGCGCGCATGCCGCCGAGCAGCCCCTTGGCCGGGCGGACGATGGTCAGGACCTGGCCTTCGGCTTCGATCCACCACGCCGTCCCATGCCGGGTCGGGCGCGGGCGCTTGGGTGGTTTCACCGGCCAGCGCGTCGGATCGCCGCTGGCGGCGGCGCGGCAATCGGCGTGCAGCGGACACAGCGGGCAGCGTGGTTCGCGTGGGCTACAGATGCGGCCGGCGAGGTCCATCAGTCCCTGGGCGAAATCGCCGGCGGCGGCTGGGGTCAGCGTTTCGAGAGCCTTGCGGATGTCGGCGCGGGCGGCGGGCAGGGGGGTGTCGATGCAGCGGAGCCGGGTGATGACGCGCTCGACATTGCCGTCGATGACGATGGCGTGGTTGCCAAAGGCAAAGGCGGCGACGGCGGCGGCGGTATAATCGCCGATTCCCGGCAAGGCGCGCAAAGTCGCTTCGTCACGGGGAAAGCGGCCGCCATGATCGGCGATGACGGCGCGGGCACAGGCGAGCAAATTGCGGGCGCGGGCGTAATAACCAAGGCCGGCCCAGGCCTGCATGACATCGGCGTCATCGGCGGCGGCAAGCGCCGCGACATTGGGCCAGCGCGCTGTAAAGGCGGCGAAATAGCCTTGCACCGCAGCCACTGTCGTTTGCTGGAGCATGATTTCGGACAGCCAGACGCGATACGGCCAATCGGGGTCGGCGGGCAGCGGCTGGCCCGGCGGATGTCGCCACGGCAGATCACGGGCGTTTTGCCCGTACCAGTTCAAAAGCCTTGAAGCCGTATCCGTCACCGCGCTGCTATGGCATGGAACGCGCCATGGCCAAAAAGCCCTTTATTCCCGCAGGCCCGCCCGAGCGTTCGCGCCGCGCGCGCGCCGTCGCCGACCTGGTGCCGAGCATCGGCGGCCAGGCCTTCAAGCGCTTTGGTTTCACCCAGAGCGCCATCGTCGAGCGCTGGGAGGAAGTCGTTGGCACGCAATACGCACGCCACAGCCGACCCGAATCGCTGGCGTTCCCGCGCGGCAAAAAGGACGGCGGCACGTTGAAGGTGGCGGTGACCGGGGCGCTGGCGCCGATGCTGCGCCATGTCGAGCCGCAGGTCATCGAGCGCGTCAACCGCCTGCTCGGCTATGCGGCGGTGGCCAAGGTCGTGCTGCGCCACGCCGACATGGAGCCGGTGGCGCGCGTTGCCCCGCCGCCGGCGCCGGTGGAGCTTTCGCCGGAAACCCGGTCGACGCTGCGCGACATCGCCGACCCCGACTTGCGCGCCAGCCTCGAATCGCTGGCGCAGGCGCTTTCGGCAAGCCGGGGTCCGCCGATCGTGCGGTGATCGCTAAGGTCTTGTTCCATCCCGGCGCTTTGTCCTATGCCTGTCGCTATTGGTTATCGCGGATGAATGAGGTCGACATGGACATTACCCCCGGGCGTGCGATGGCTGCGGCGCTGCTTATGCTTGTTGCTGGCTGCGGCGATGCCGCGACCGTCAAGTCCGGGACCGTCGCGTCGAAGTCGACTTCGAAATCGACGCCGGGCGCTGCGACCAACTGGTCGGCGGTCATAGCGGCGACCCCGGAAGGCGGCTTCCGCATCGGCAACCCCAATGCACGCGTCAAGCTGCTCGAATTCGCCTCGATGACCTGCCCGCACTGCAAGGAGTTCCACGCCGAAGCATTTGAAACGATCAAGAACAAATATGTCGCCAGCGGCAATGTCAGCTATGAATTTCGTAATTTTGTGCTGAATGGACCCGATTATGCGGCGTCGATGTTGGCGCGTTGCCAGGGGCCGCAGCCGTTCTTTGGTTTGCTCAACGCCTTTTTCACCGATCAGGAGAGCTGGACGCAGC
>JANNJH010000306.1:0-11264 GCA_031405775.1 Sphingomonadales bacterium
GTCGCCGCCGGCGGCATGCCAGCCGCCGTCGATATAAAGCTTGTCGATGTTGGTGAAGGGCACGGTCATGGTGGGTACTTTCGCAGCCGTCAGCGGCCGTGGAGGATGAAATCGGCAGCGCGCAAGGCAATAGCCATCGCCGGGGCGTTGGTGTTGCCTGACACGATCGTCGGCATGATCGAGGTATCGACGACGCGCAGCCCGGTGACGCCGCGCACCCGCAATTGTGGGTCGAGCACCGAGGCTTCGTCGCTGCCCATCCGGCAGGTGCCGCAAATATGATAGGCGGTGCCGCCGATCGCCAGCGCGTTGGCGAGGATGTCCTCGTCGGTCTCGATCGATGGCCCGGGCGTGGTTTCGGCGACGATCCAGTCGGCAAGGGCTGGTTGACGGCCAAGATTGCGTAGCCAGCGGAATAGTGAAACCGCGCTGATCCGGTCGATCTCGGCGGAAAAATGATTGGCGTCGATGATCGGAGCGACATCGGGATCGGGCGACTGGATGCGCAGTTCGCCCTGGCTTTCGGGATTGGTAGTATAGCCGAGGATGGTCATCCCCGGTTGCTTTTCGATAACGACGCCTTTGTCGTCGGCGGTCAGCGAATAAAGCCCGACGCCGATCTGGGCATCGGCGTGCGCGAGGCCGGGGCGGGTTTTGACAAATCCGCCGACTTCATGCGCCGAATGCGTCAGTGGCCCCGATGTGCCAAAGGCATAGCGCAACAGCGAAAGCGCCAGTCCGAGCCCGCCAAAGCTGGCATTGAGGCTGCCGCCGGTGACGCGATACTGGGTCGAAAGATAGCGGTGTTCGCGCAAATTGCGCCCGACGCCGGGGGAATCGGCGACAAGCGGGATGCCGTGCGCCTGCAGCAGCGCCGCCGGGCCAACGCCCGAGAGCTGAAGCAGCTTGGGGGACTGGATCGCGCCCGCCGCGACGATGATCTCGCGGGCAGCGGCTATGCCGCGCGTGCCGGCCTTGTTGCGGATGACCACGCCGGCGGCGCGCTGGCCGTCGAATTCGATGCGCAGCACGTCGGTGTCGGGGACGATATGGAGATTGGGGCGCTTGCGGACAGGATCGAGGAAGGCGCGGGCGGCGCTGAAGCGCTGCCCACGATAGGTCGTTGTCGGCTGGTAGCCCATGCCGCCTTGGGCAACGGTGTCGACGTCGTTCATGTCGGCGGCGCGCGGCGTGCCGGCCTGAACCGCCGCATCGAGCACGGCTTCGCACAACGGCGATCCCGACGGGTGCATGGTGATCCGCAGCGGCCCGCCGACGCCGCGCCATTCGGCCGCCCCCAGTCCATGATCCTCGAGCGCGACAAAGCGCTTGCCCATTTCGTCCCAGCCCCAGCCGGCGCAACCGAGCGCCGCCCAGCCGTCATAATCGCGCGGCGCGCCGCGCACATAGACCATGCCGTTGATCGAACTCGATCCGCCGATGCCGCGGCCCTTGAGCCAGGTTTCGGGCGGTCGGTTGCCACCCGGCGACACCTGATAATCCCAGACATGCGGGTTGCCGGGCGCCAGCAGCTTGCCGATGCCGCGCGGCATGCGGATCAGCGGGCTGGTATCGGCGGGGCCGCTTTCGACCAGCAGCACCGTCGTGGCGGGATCCGCCGAAAGGCGGTTGGCGAGCACGCAGCCGGATGAGCCGGCGCCGACGATGATATAGTCATAGCTGTCGCGCAGCGTCAGCATGTGATCTGGCCGCCGTCGGCAACAAGCGTCTGGCCGGTGACGAACGCCGAGGCATCCGAGGCGAGGAACAGCACGGCGCTGGCGATGTCGTCGGGCGTGCCGGCGCGCCCGATCGGCGGCATGAAACCGGCGATGACCTCGGGCGGAAAGGCCGGGCCGGTCGAGGTGAGCTGGCCCGGCGTCGCGGTGTTGCCGGGGCAGACGGCGTTGACGCGGATGCCGTCGCCGACAACCTCGATCGCCGTGGCGCGGGTCAGGCCGGCAACGGCGGCCTTTGACGTCGAATAGGCGAACAGGCTTGGCGCGGTGGCGTGGAGGGCGCTGTTGGAAGCGATGTTGACGATCCGGCCGCGCGTGCCATCGGCGCGCATCACCTTGACGGCCTCGCGGCTGGCGATGAACGGGCCGCGCAGGTTGACGCCCATGGTGCGGTCCCAGAACGCCGAAGTCGTGTCCTCGATAAAGTTGCGGTCCTGCACGCCGGCGTTGTTGACGAGAATGTCGAGCCGCCCGAAATCGGCGCGGGTGGCGGCGACCAGCGCCATGATCGAAGCTTCGTCACCCATGTCAACGCGATAGGCGCGCGCCTTGCCGCCTTGCGCGACGATGTCGGCCGCCACCGTTTCGGCAAGCGCCGCATTGATGTCGGCGACCGCGACGCTGGCGCCCATGCCGGCGAGAAAGCGCGCGATCGCGGCCCCCATGCCCTGCGCGGCGCCGGTGACAATGGCGACCTGTGCATCGAGGCCGTAGATTTTCTTGAGATCAATGAGCATGGCGCGACGATGGCGACCGCGGCGTGGCCGGCACCTATCGCCAGATGGGTGCGGCAGTTTGATCGCCGCTGCTCATTGCCGCCAAATGGAGAAGCGCGATGGCTGATGTTCTGGACGTGACCGCGGATCAATTGCTGGCGGAAGCCGGGCTGCCCGACGCCATCAGCGCCGGTGTGCGCCCCGGATTGAGTGTGGCGATGGCGTCGCTTGTGGCGGAAGCCGGGTTGAGTGCCGAAGGTCGCCAGCGCGGCCTCGCGCATTTTCGCGACAATCTGCGCCGGCTGGCGGACATCCAGAACGATCGCGCCCGCTATCCCGAAATCGCCGAAGTAAAGATCGAGCGTCCGGTGTTCATCCTCGGCCTGCCGCGCTGCGGCACCAGCCTGCTCCACGCGCTGATCGGCACGGATTCGGGTGTCCGCACACCGCTGTCGTGGGAAGTCGCGGCACCGTCGCCGCCGCCCGAGGCCGCGAGCTTTGCCACCGATCCGCGCGCCGACGCCTTCGATGCCTATGTCGATGCCAATTTCCAGGGCAAATGGGCCGACGTCCGCAAGGCGCACCCGATCGGGGCGCGGATTCCGCAGGAGTGCGGGATGATCCTCGAGACCGCCTTCCAGAGCCTCAATCCGACGATGCTGTTCCGGCTCGAGGAATATTACCGCTGGTATCTGCAGGCCGACACCAGCTTTGGCTATCAGATGCACAAGATGTGGCTCCAGCACCTTGGCTGGCGCAATCCGCAGGGCCGCTGGGTGCTCAAGGTCCAGGAGCATATGTATCATGTTCCCGAACTGCTGGCGTCGTATCCCGATGCCGTTTTCATCCAGCCGCATCGCGATCCGGTGACGGTCATGGCGTCGATCTCGCGGCTGATCGAGGTCATCCGCAGCGTCAGCTTCGATGATCAGGACCGCAACGCGCTGGGCGAGGAACTGCTGCATCTGTGGCACGATGGTCAGGCACGGCTGATGGCGCTGCGCAAGCAACGCCCCGACCTGCCGATTCTCGACATTCGCTACAAGGACATCGCCCGCGATCCGGTGGCGGCGGTGCGGGGCATTTACGATTATGCCGGGCTCGATTTCACCCCTGCCGCGCAAGCGGGGATGCAAGGCTGGCTGGCGGAAAACCCCGCCGACAAGCATGGCCGCCACAGCTATACGCTCGCCGATTATGGCCTGACGGAAGCGCGGGTGCGCGAAGTCTATGCGGATTATATCGACACTTATGGGGCGTATATCTGACGCAAGCGGCCGACCGAATGGAAAAGCCGGCGGCGCGGGCAGCGCCGCCTGCCGCTAACCTGCCGGATGGCAGGACCGCCGCTGGTCGACAGGCATCAGATCGATAACCATGCCTATCTTGCCTCCCGTCGACCTTGATTTCGTCCGCCGCTATGGGCCTTGGGCGCTGGTCGTCGGCGGTTCCGACGGGCTTGGCGCGGCCTTTGTCCACCAGATTGCGGCGCGCGGGATCAATTGCGTCATCGTCGCGCGCCGGCAAAATGTGCTCGATGCGCTCGCCGTCGACGTGCGCCGCGAGCATCGCGTCGAGGTGCGAACCGCATCGATTGACCTTGCGGCCGATGGTGCCGCAGCGGCTCTCGCGGCCGCGGTGGCGGGCATCGACCTTGGGCTGGTGGTGTTCAATGCCGGCGCCGAGGCTTCGGGCAGCACCTTCCTCGAGAGTCCGCTCGAACATTGGCGGGCGATCAACCGGCGCAACATCGATACGTTGACCGAGGCGCTGCATAGCTTCGGCAGCCGCCTGGCGGCGCAGCGGCGCGGCGGCATCGTGATTGTCGGCTCGATCGCCGCGCTCGGCGGCGGGGCGCGTTCGGGCATCTATTCGGCGACCAAGGGCTATGCGCTCAATCTCGGCGAATCGCTTTGGGCCGAACTCAAGCCGCTTGGCGTCGATGTGCTGACCTTGTTGTTCGCGATCGCCGATACGCCGACGCTGCGGGCCGTGCTGGCGCGCAACGGGATTCCCATCGAAGCGGCGAACGCCACGCCCCCGGCTGAAATCGTGCGGGCGACGCTCGATGCGATCGCTGACGGCCCAACCTTGACCTTTGGCGTCGCCGCCGATTCCCCCGACACGCTGACGTCGCCGGCGCGGCGGCGCGAGCGGGTCAACGAAGTCAGCGCCATTCTCGAAGGTTTCTACTCGGCATCCGAAGACTAGCGCGAAAAGGAACGGTCATGGGCAATATTCAGGAACAGCAGGTCGCCGGTTTCCTCGCGACTTTTCATGCCAGCGAACTCGATCTTGCCAAGGTCGCAAGCTATCTGGCGCCCGATGTCCGCTATCAACCGATCGTGCCGATGTCGCGCGCCGTCGAGGGGCGCGATGCCGTCTGCGCCGAACTCGATCGGCAGTATCGCATCTATGCCGATTGTGACTGCCAGATCATTGCTATCGCCTCGAACGGCCGCCACGTCTTTACCGAGCGCGTCGACCGTGTCCGCCAGCTCGGCGATGACCGCGAGACTGTCGTCCATGTCACCGGCGTTTTCGAAGTCGATGCGTCCAACCTCATCGTCTCGTGGCGGGAATATTGGGATGCGATCGACGTCGCGCGCCAGATGGGAATGACAATGGAGCAGATGGAAACGATCATGTGCACCGACCAGCCGCAAGCGGCGGCAGCATGAAGGCAAAGCTGCGCGTCGGCGTCATCGGCGCCAATTTGCAGGGAAGCTGGGGGGCATGGGCACATCTGCCCGCACTCGCTGCACTCGACGATCTGGAGGCGGTCGCGGTCGCCACGTCGCAGCTCGCTTCGGCGCAGGCGACGGCACGGCAGTTCGGTATCGCCCATGCCTTTGACGATCCGCGCGCGCTCGCCGAACATCCCGATGTCGATGTCGTCGCGGTGTGCGTCCGGGTTCCGGCGCACCGCGAACTGGTGATGCTGGCGCTCGATGCTGGAAAGCATGTCTATTGCGAATGGCCGCTGGGTCGCGACACCGCCGAGGCGCAAGC
Source organism: Sphingomonadales bacterium (assembly GCA_031405775.1). Lineage (GTDB taxonomy): Bacteria > Pseudomonadota > Alphaproteobacteria > Sphingomonadales > Sphingomonadaceae > Sandarakinorhabdus. The sequence goes on from JANNJH010000306.1 coordinate 5,468, forward strand.
GCTGCACAGCGCTGCCGCCGCCGCGGGCAAGCTGCACATGGTCGGATTGCAGGCGCGCAGTTCGCCGGTGCTTGCCCATGTCCGCGACCTGATCGCCGATGGCGCCATCGGCACCGTGCGCAGCGCCGGGCTGACGCATTCGTCGGACTGGATTTCGCAGCCCTATCCGTCGATGACCTATCTCCAGGACCGGTCGAGCGGCGCGCATTTCCTCAGCATTCCGGGCGGCCATTCGATCGATGCGCTATGCTGGCTGCTCGGCGAATTCGATACGCTTTCGGCGGTCGTCAAGACTTCGATGACCGAGGTCGAGGTCGCCGGCACCGGCGAGCGCATCACCCGGACGTCGGCCGATCATGTGCTGGTCGGCGGCGAACTGGCGGGCGGCGTCGTCGCCAGCGTGCGATTGTCGGGGGCGGCTTCGCCGGGAACCGGGATCCGGCTCGAAATCAGTGGTGACAAGGGCGACCTGGTGATCAGCGCCGGTGCCGGCGGGCGCGGCATCCAGATGTCCGACCTGCGGCTGCAAAAAACCATCGGCATGGCGGAATATGCCGATGTCGAGGTGCCCGAACATTATTTTTCGGTGCCGCCGACACTGCGTTCCGGGCCGCCGCTCAATGTCGGGGAGGCCTATCTGCAACTCGCCGCCGCCATTGCCGGGAAGCGCGGCATATCGCCCGATTTCGGTGATGCCGTGGCGCGGCATCGCACGCTCGATCGTGTCGAGGCCGCCGCCCGGACAGGACAACGCCAATGACACCGACCGTGATCGCCGACGGCCTGCAATTCCCCGAAGGACCAGTCGCGCTGCCGGACGGCGACGTGCTTGTCGTCGAAGTGCTCGGTGGCCGGTTGACGCGGGTCGCGCCCGATGGTCGCAAGACTGTCGTTGCGCAGGTTGGCGGCGGCCCGAACGGCGCCGCCATCGGCCCCGACGGGCGCTGCTACATCTGCAACAACGGCGGCTTCGGGCCATCGGAATCGGCGGATTTGCTGTTGCCGACCGAAGCGCCGATCAAGCAGCCACCGGGCAATATCCAGGCCGTCGACCTGTCGACGGGGGTCGTGACCGAACTCTACCACCATTCGCCGGCGACGCCGTTCTGGGGCCCCAACGACCTGGTCTTCGATCGTCACGGCGGCTTCTGGTTCACCGATTATGGCCGTGATCGCGGCCGGATACGCCAGCGCGGCTCGGTCTATTGTGCCAAGGCCGATGGCAGCGGCGTCGCTGAAATGGTTTTCCCGCTCGATGGTCCCAACGGCATCGGCCTGTCCGCGGACGGCAACACGCTTTATGTCGCCGAGACGCATTCGGCGCATCTGTGGCGCTTTCATCTGTCGGCGCCCGGCGTGATCGACCAGAAAGCCGGCGATTTTCCGCACGGCGGCAGCATAATCGGCCGCGGCGGGCCGGGCCAATGGCTCGACAGCCTCGCCGTCGACGGCGCCGGCAATATTTGCTGCGCTTCGCCGGGGCGGGGCGAGATACTGGTGTTCGCGCCCGGCGGCGGTGTTCCCGAAGCGATCGCCATGCCGGAATTCCTGCCGACCAATATCGCCTTTGGCGGCCCGGATATGTCGACGGCCTATATCGCCCTCGCCAGTTCGGGCAAGCTGGTGTCGATGGCATGGCCCCGGCCCGGTTTGCCGCTGTCATATCCCCTGACGGCTGGATGACCGGCCGCTGTCTCGGGTCGCCAGTGTGATGGGGAAGGGACCGCGGATGTCGATCGTCCGGAGCCTGTTGGCGTTGTTGGCGGCGGCAGGCGCCGCGCTGATGCCGGTTGCCGCGCAGACCGTCAGCGGGCCGATCGCCGGGCCGCCGACGCTGGGGCTGGGTGCCTTTGATCATGCGCCGCCCGGCTATGTGGTCGAGGAGTATTTTCTCGCCGGAACCGCGGCGTCCTTCGTCCCCGGTGCAAAGTCGACCGCGCCCTACAAGACCCGCTTTGTCGTGGCGCGCCCGGCCGATGCGGGCAAATTCAACGGCACGCTGGTGGTCGAATGGCTCAACGTCAGCAGCGGCACCGATGGCGCGCCCGACTGGACGTACCTGCATCGCGAACTGGTCCGCGCCGGCTATGCCTATGTCGGCGTATCGGCGCAGCGGGCCGGGCTGGAGGGCAGCGCCCGCGGTGTTCCCGGCATACTTGCGGTCAAACAGGCCGACCCGAAACGTTATGCTTCGCTGGCGCACCCCGGCGACGCCTTCGCCTTTGATATCTACAGTCAGGCGGCGCTCGCGGCGCGCCGGACGCTTGCCGGCCTGACGCCGACGAAACTGATCGCCATCGGGGAATCCCAATCGGCCGGATATCTGGTGACCTATGTCAACGCCATCGATCCCGTGGCGCGGATCTTCGACGGCTTCCTCATCCATTCGCGGTTCCGTTCGGGAGCGCCGCTCGATGGCAGCTATTTGCCTAGCCTGCAGGCGATGGCGGCCAAGGCGGTGGTGGCGAGCGTTCCGATCCGCGCCGATGCGCGGGTGCCGGTGCTGATGTTCATCACCGAGACCGACCTGTTGATGCCGGTTGTCGGCTATCTGCCGGCGCGTCAGCCCGATACCGAGCGCCTGCGGACCTGGGAAGTCGCGGGGACCGCCCATGCCGATACCTACACGTTGCTTGGTGGGAGCATCGACACCGGGACCGCCTCGATCGCTGCGCTGTCCAAGGCCTTCACGCCCGTCGACAATCTGTTCGGACAGTCGCTCGAGCGACCGGTAAACGCCGCGCCGCAGCATCATTATGTCTTGCAAGCGGCGCTGTCGGCGATCGAGAAATGGGTGCGCGGCGGTCATGTCCCGCCCGTCGCGCCGCGATTGCGCATCGACAGCGCAGCGTCGCCGGCACTTGTCATCGATGCCGCCGGCAATGCGCTTGGCGGTGTTCGCACCCCTTGGGTCGATGTGCCGACGGGCATATTATCGGGGTTTGGACAGAGCGGCGGCGGCTTTGCCATGCTGTTCGGTTCGACCACGCTGTTCGACAGGCCAAGGCTCGGGGCGCTGTATCCCGGCGGCAGCGCGGACTATCTGCTACGCTTCGAACGGGCACTCGATGCGGCTATTGCCGCTGGTTTCATCCTGCCCGCCGACCGCGCCGAGATACTGGCACTCGCCGCCGCGATGAACCCATTGGCGCGCGGCGATGCTGTGCGGGCTGGACACCAACGGTGACCTTGCATGAAGCACCATGCGCGGGCGATTTCCGCCGCGCCTCGGGCAACGCCGCGCCAAACGGTTTCCCGGTTACCATTCGAAAGGCCGCAGCGTGATCTTGCGATTCTATGCCGTGCTCATGGGTGTCATCGGGTTGGCGCTCGTGGGTCTTGGCGTCAGGCTGCTCGGGCTTGGCGGATCGGCCTATTATGCCGTTGCCGGGGTGACGGTGACCATCGCTGCGGTGCTGCTGTGGCGGCGCGACCGGCGCGGTGCCTGGGCGTATGGCCTGATGCTGCTCGGCACCCTGGCCTGGGCGCTGTGGGAATCCGGCCTCGATGGTTGGGCGCTGGCTTCCCGGCTGCTCGCGCCGATGGTTTTCGGGTCGTGGCTGTTGATGCCGTGGACGCGGCGTGCGCTTGGGCAGCGCCCGGTTTCGCCGGCGCGTGCCGGGCTGGCGGTTGTCGCGGCGACGTTGCTCGTCGGCGGGCTGGTCGTCATGTCGGGCGATCGTTCCGACGCTATAGCAAGTGCCGCGAACGCCCCGGCAGTGGTGGCCGCCGATAGTGACTGGCTGCACTATGGCAATGATGCCGGCGGTTCGCGCTATTCGGCGCTGGCGCAGATCAACGCCGGCAACGTCGACAAGCTGCAAATCGCCTGGACCTATCATGTCGGCGCCTCGCCTCCCGGCACACGCGCTTCGTTGCAGGTGACGCCGCTCAAGGTCGGTGACAGCGTCTTTCTGTGCAGCGGTTTCAACGACGTCATCGCGCTCGACGCCGAAACCGGCAAGCAGCGCTGGCGTTTCGCGGCGCGGAGCGATCCCGCCGGGGTCTTTGGCGGCACCTGCCGCGGCGTCACTTATTACCGCGTGCCGGGCGCTTCCGGCCCCTGTGCCGAACGCATCTACACCGCCACGGTCGATGCCCGGCTGATCGCGCTCGACAGCCGCACCGGGCAATTGTGTCCCGGCTTTGGCGCCGGCGGCAAGGTCGATCTGTTGCAGGGCATGGGCGAGGTGTGGAAGGGCTATTATTTTGTTACCTCGCCGCCGCAACTGGTGCGCGGCAAGCTGGTGCTCGGCGGCTGGGTGACCGATGGCCAGACGACAGGCGAACCTTCGGGTGTCATCCGCGCCTTCGATGCCGTGACCGGAAAATTCGTCTGGGCCTTTGATATCGGCCGGCCCGATCACCACGGCCTTCCGGCGCCCGGCGGGCAGTTCACCCGCGGCACGCCGAACAGCTGGGCGCCGATGAGCGCCGATGAAGCGCTCGGCTTGGTCTATGCCCCCACCGGCAACGCGACTCCTGATTATTTTGGTGGCCATCGCACCGCCAATGACGACAAATATTCCAGTTCGGTCGTCGCGCTCGATGCCGAAACCGGCGCGGTGCGCTGGTCATTCCAGACGACGCACCATGATTTGTGGGACTATGACGTGCCGTCGCAGCCGACATTGGTCGATCTGCCCGGCGGCGTGCAGGGCCTGTTGCAGGCGACCAAGCGCGGCGAGATATTCTTCCTCGATCGCCGCACCGGGCAACCATTGGCCGCGGTGACCGAAAAGCCTGTGCCACAAGCGGCCGTGGCGGGTGAACGGCTGTCACCGACCCAGCCATTCTCCACCGGCCTGCCGTCGTTTGGCGGGCCGCCGCTGACCGAGGCGATGATGTGGGGGTTGACGCCGATCGACCAGGCGCTTTGCCGCATCCGCTTTCGCGAGGCGCGCTATGATGGCCCGCTAACGCCGCCCGGCACCGCCAAGCCGACGATCACCTATCCGGGCTATCTCGGCGGCATCGACTGGGGCGGCGTGTCGGTCGACCGCGTCCGCCACCTGATGGTCGTCAATTCGAGCCGTGTCGCCAATTACAATCGCCTGATCACCCGCGCCGAGGCCGATGCGATCGGGCTGAAGCCGATGAAGGTCGGCGCGATGGGCGATGTCGGCGGGCCGGCGGCGCAGGCGGGAACACCTTATGCGGCAAAGATCCTGCCGTTCCTGTCGGCGATCGGCATTCCGTGCCAGCAACCGCCTTATGGCATGATCAGCGCGGTCGACCTCCGTACTGGCCGGCTGGCCTGGACCCAGCGCTTTGGCACGACGCGTGACAGCGGGCCGATGGGCATCTCGCTGGGCCTGTCGATCCCGATGGGGGTTCCCAATCTGGGCGGATCGGTGACAACTGGCAGCGGGCTGTTCTTCATCGCCGCCAGCCAGGAACGTTACTTGCGGGCGTATGAAACCGCGAGCGGGCGCGAGTTGTGGAAGGCGCGGCTGCCCGCCGGCGGACAGGCCACGCCGATGACCTATGTCTCGCCCGCCAGCGGCCGGCAGTTCGTCGTCATCGCGGCCGGTGGCCATGGCGGGCTGATGTCAAAGCCCGGCGATGCGATCATCGCCTATGCCCTGCCGAAGCAATGACCGACGATTTCTGGCTGGAAACAACGCCTCCGGCGGTTGGGGCCACAGGCCCCAAACCCCTTTTATACCGAGCAAGCCCGGCCTTCAGCGGTCCCGGACGATCGTAGTAGACCATCGAAACACCCGCTTCGTAGCCCCCCTCTTTGAGCACCCGTTCCGATGGGATGTAGCAGGGCGCGGCGTTGGCATAGGCATTG
>JANNJH010000307.1:0-5089 GCA_031405775.1 Sphingomonadales bacterium
CCTTCGGCGATGTTTTGGCCAAGGGGCCTTGCTTCTTCACGATCTCGAAGAGTTGGTCCCTATGCTTGCGGAGCGCAGTCTCGCGCTGTTCTTTTGTCTGGTTGGCGATGACGATCAGCACCGGTTCCAAGACCTCACAGCAAATAGCCGGCAGCGATCCGGAAGGCCGCTTTTTGTTTGGGTGTTCCCTGCGCATCTTTGTGAGTTCAACCCGCCGGATGCGGACGCGGTAAACAAGCTCGTCGAGCGACTTTCCTGTTAGAAGCAGCCAGTCGGTCGACGGGGTGCCAGTCGACTTTCCCGCAGGCTTGCGCTCCCAAGGCTCGCGGCCGTGGGCGACGTTGATCGCCATTTCCAGCAAGCGAACGGCCTCTAGGTCGAAGGCCTTGGGCCCGCTTCCAGCCGGAAGGCTCATGGTGTCCGCGAGGTTTCGTGCGATCCATGCCAGGCGCTGTGCCGCTGCATAGGTGGGTGCCTCGTCGTGGTCGGAAACGGGTGCGCTCATCAACAAGAGACTAGACACCAGCGCGGACGAACTCAAACTTTCATCCGACAAAAAATTAGTGCGCTGCGGGGATATGGATAACGACGCGGCGCGGCGGGCAAGGCCGGGGGGTGGGCGGCACCGGGCAGGGCGGGCCTCGCCAGCGTCGGCCGCTGTTGGTTTTGCCGATCTTGGCGGCCGACACCAATCTGGTCGACAGACACTGGATCGTGTGACCAATGCCGAGGCTCGACAGCGCATTACGGGGCCGAAATGATGACCAACCTGATAGCCCTTCCATCACTCGAAGCGCGCGGCCATCTGGCGATCGATCGCGCCTTGGCAGCGTTCGATCGCACCACCAGGGCAGGGGTCGAGGATATGCTGTGGCTGGCGCTAGACCACAGCGAGCCGGAGGTCCGCGCCCGCGCCGCCCTGTGGTGCTTCGAGGTGTTGAACGTCAAGGTCATCGATGAGAGCGGCAAGCCTCGCCCGATAGCAGATCAGCACAGAGCCTCAATCCGTCCCTGTCCCGTAACGTCCATTACCCAAGTCGGACGCTACCTCTACCTAACCCATTGATATTATGGTGACCCCTACGGGAATCGAACCCGTGTTTTCGCCGTGAGAGGGCGACGTCCTGGACCGCTAGACGAAGGGGCCATGCAGGCTCGGGGCCGGCGCTGACGCGGAAGCGGGAAATGGCCCGCGCTGCCGCCGGTGTCAAGCTATGCTGCGCGGGATGGGCGGGCTTCGCGTTCGGCTTTCAGGGCTTCGGCGATCAGAAAGGCCAGTTCGAGGCTCTGGCTGGCGTTCAGCCGCGGGTCGCACTGTGTCTGGTAGCGGTCGGCGAGGCCTTCGTCGGTGATGGCGATGGCGCCGCCGGTGCATTCGGTGACATTCTGCCCGGTCATCTCGATATGGATGCCGCCGGCGTGGCTGCCTTCGGCGCGGTGGACGGCGAAAACGCTTTTCACTTCGGCGAGGATGCGGTCGAACGGTCGCGTCTTCAATCCGCCGACGGCCTTGACGGTGTTGCCGTGCATCGGGTCGCACGACCAGATGACGCGGCGGCCTTCCTTTTGCACGGCGCGAATCAGGCGCGGCAGGTTGGCCTCGACCTTGTCATGGCCAAAGCGGGTGATCAGCGTCATGCGGCCGGGGATGTTGTCGGGGTTGAGCGTGTCGAGCAGCCGCAGCAGGTCGTCGGGCTGCGTTGTCGGGCCGCATTTGAGGCCGAGCGGATTGCCGACGCCGCGCAGGAATTCGACATGCGCCGAACCGGCGAAGCGCGTGCGGTCGCCGATCCACAGCATGTGCGCCGATGTGTCGTACCAATCGCCGGTCAGGCTGTCCTGCCGTGTCATCGCCTGTTCGTAACCGAGCAGCAGCGCCTCGTGGCTGGTGAAGAAGCTGGTGCCCTTCAGCTGTGGCACGGTTTCCGGCGAGATGCCGCACGCCGCCATGAAATCGAGCGCCTCGCCGATGCGATCGGCGAGGGCCTTATATTGTTCCGACCACAGCGAGCGCCCGGTGAAATCGAGGTTCCATTTATGCACCTGATGAAGGTTGGCATAGCCGCCGCTGGCGAAGGCGCGCAGCAGGTTGAGCGTCGCCGCCGCGTGCATATAGCCGGTGCGCATGCGTTCGGGATCGGGGGTGCGGGCCTTTTGCGTGAAGGCGATGTCGTTGACATTGTCGCCGCGATAGCTGGGCAGCGAGACGCCGTCCTGTTCCTCGAAGTCGCCCGAGCGCGGCTTGGCGAACTGCCCGGCCATGCGGCCGACCTTCACCACCGGCATCTTGGAGGCAAAGGTCAGCACCACCGCCATCTGCAACAGCACGCGGAAGGTGTCGCGGATGTTGTCGGGATGGAAATCGGCGAAACTTTCGGCGCAGTCGCCGCCCTGGAGCAGGAAGGCGTTGCCGGCCTCGACATCGGCTAATTGCGTGGTCAGGTCGCGGGCTTCGCCGGCAAAGACCAGCGGAGGATAGGAGCGCAGTTCGCTCTCCACCGCGGCGAGCGCCGCGACATCGGGATAGGTCGGGAGCTGCCGCGCCTCATGGGCGCGCCAGCTTGTCGGAGTCCAGTTCTGGGTGGTCGTCATAATGCGGTTCCAATGGCGCAGGTCGGTGCCGGACGCAAGAAAACTCACTTCATCAACACAAGCTCTTCGCTCATCGTCGGGTGCAGCGCGACGGTGTCGTCGAATTGCGCCTTGGTCAGCCCGGCCTTGATGGCGATGGCGACGGCTTGCAGGATCTCGGGGGCATCGGGGCCGATCATATGGGCGCCGACAACCTTGTCGGTCGCTTCATCGACGACGAGTTTATACAGCGCGCGTTCGTTGCGGCCGGCCAGCACGCTGCGCATCGGGCGAAAATCCGAGGTGAAGATCTTCACCGATCCCAGTGTGTTGCGCGCCTGCGCCTCGGTCAGCCCGACGCTGCCCAGCGGCGGGTTGGAGAACACCGCGCTCGGCACGGCGTTGTAATCGACGCGCCATTTGCGCGTTCCAAAGACGCTGTCGGCAAAGGCATGGCCTTCGCGGATGGCGATCGGGGTGAGTTGGATGCGGTCGGTGACATCGCCGACGGCGTGGATGTTCGGCACGTTGGTCATGCTGTCGGCGTCGACGCGGATGGCGCCGCGATCATCGAGTTCGACGCCGGCGGCTTCAAGGCCCAGGCCTTCGATATTGGGGCGGCGGCCGACGGCCCAGAGCATCAGATCGGCGTCGATCGGTTCAGCGTCGTGCAGGTTGATGCGGACGCCGGTGGCGGTCTTCTCGACGTTTTGCAGGCGGCAATTGAACTTGAAATTCAGTCCCTTGGCCATCGAGATGGCGAGCAGGCGGTCGCGCAGCGCCGGGTCCCAGTCGCGCAGGATCATGTCGCCGCGGTTGATCAGCGTCACCTGGACGCCGAATTCGTGGAAGATCCCGGCGAATTCATTGGCGATATAGCCGCCGCCGGCGATGACGAGGCGCTTGGGCAGGGTTTCGAGGTGGAAGACCTCGTTCGAGGTGATGCCATGTTCGGCGCCGGGCAGCGGCGGCACCAGCGGCCGTGCGCCGGTGGCGATGAGGATGCGGCCGGCCGTTATGCGTTGTCCGCCGACATCGAGCGTGTGCGGATCGATGAAGCTGGCGCGGGCGGGAAAGACCGTGACCTTGTGGTTTTCCAGCGTGTCGAGATAGATGCCGTTGAGGCGATCGACCTCGGCGAGGACATTGTCGCGGAGGGTCGGCCAGGCGAACGACTTGTCACCAAGCTGCCAACCGAAGCGGCGAGCGTCGACCAGATCCTCGGCGAAATGCGCGCCATAGACGAGCAGCTTCTTGGGGACGCAGCCGCGGATGACGCAGGTGCCGCCGACGCGATATTCCTCGGCGACGGCGACGCGGGCGCCATGGCCAGCGGCGATTCGCGCCGCGCGGACGCCGCCGGAACCGGCGCCGATGACGAAAAGATCATAGTCATATGCGGTCATCGGGCGGGACTTTCAGGGAGTTTGGCGGGGTGACGGCGGGGTGCGCCGGTACCCTTGGTCGGATGGTCTGCGGGAGAAATAGGGCGGGTGGGCGGCGAAGACCAATCGAATTATCGGGTCGCGGTCATCGATTTTGGCGCGCGACAGCATTTTCACCCGCGCATGGCATTTCTCGATTTGACGTTGCAGGGCGACAAGGCCAAACCTGTATGGCCCTCGACGGCAGGCTCAGGGGCTTCCAGAAGCGCTGGCAATTGGGCATCACCGCGACGCATAGGCTGCCGCAATCCGGAGAATGATGATGACCCAAGCCGCGAGAGACGCCACCTATCCGGTGCCCGCCGAATGGGCCGAACGCGCCCTTGTCGACGCGGATCGCTACCGCGCCATGTATGCCGAATCGCTCGCCGACCCCGACGCGTTCTGGCAGCGCGAGGCGCAGGTGATCGACTGGATGGTGCCGTTCACCAAGGTTTCGAATTCATCGTTCGACGCCGGTGATTTCGGCATCCGCTGGTTCGAGGACGGGGTTCTCAATGTGTCGGCCAATTGCCTCGATCGGCATCTGGCGGAGCGTCGCGATGTGCCGGCAATCGTCTGGGAAGGCGATGATCCCGCCGATACGCGAACGATCACCTATGGCCAACTTCACGCCGAAGTCTGCCGTTTTGCCAATGTGTTGAAGGCGCAAGGCGTGCGCCGCGGCGACGTGGTGACGCTGTACCTGCCGATGATTCCCGAAGCTGCGATGGCGATGCTGGCGTGCACGCGCATCGGCGCCATCCATTCGATTGTCTTTGGCGGCTTTTCGCCCGACAGCCTCGCCAACCGCATCCTCGATTGCGATTCGCGGCTGGTGATCACCGCCGACGAAGGCCTGCGCGGTGGCAAGACGGTGCCGCTGAAAACCAATGTCGATACGGCGCTCGAACAATGCCCGGCGGTCGAGCGTGTCATCGTCGTGCGCCGCACCGGCGGGGCCATCGCCATGCAGCCGGGGCGCGACATCTGGTACGAGGCCGCCCGCGACGCCGCTTCGGCCGATTGCGACCCCGAGCCGATGGGGGCCGAGGACCCGCTGTTCATTCTTTATACCTCGGGTTCGACCGGCA
>JANNJH010000308.1:0-6183 GCA_031405775.1 Sphingomonadales bacterium
TCTCGTCGTCGCCGCCGACAAGGGCACCGCGAGCTTTTCCGACACCGCCAACGCCATCGCCCAGGCCCATGGCTTTTGGCTGGGCGACGCCTTCGCCAGCGGCGGCAAGCATGGCTATGACCACAAGGCGATGGCGATCACCGCCAGGGGCGCCTGGATCGCGGTGCAGCGCCATTTCCGCGAGATCGGCGTCGACGTGCAGGTCGATCCCATCCGCGTCGCCGGCGTCGGCGACATGTCGGGCGATGTCTTTGGCAACGGCATGCTGCTCAGCCCGGCGATCAGGCTCGTCGCCGCCTTCGACCACCGGCATTTCTTCTTCGATCCCGAACCCGATGCCGCCGCCAGCTTTGCCGAGCGCCAGCGCCTGTTCGCGCTGCCGCGCTCGTCGTGGGATGATTACGACCGATCGAAGCTCTCGGCCGGCGGCGGGGTTTTTTCGCGCGGCCTGAAATCACTGCCGCTTTCGACCCAAGTCCGCGCGATGCTCGGCGTCACCACTGAAAACCTGTCGCCGTCCGAGCTGATCAGCGCCATCCTGAGGATGAAGACCGATCTTTTGTGGTTCGGCGGCATCGGCACCTATGTGAAGGCCAGTTCGCAAAGCCACGCCGACGCCGGCGATCGCGCCAATGACGCGCATCGCATCAACGGCAATCAGATCGGCGCCCGCGTTATCGGCGAAGGCGCCAATCTGGGCGCAACGCAAGCCGGCCGCATCGAATTCGCCGCCAGCGCCGGCCGTATCAACACCGATTTCATCGACAACAGCGCCGGCGTCGATTGTTCCGACAACGAGGTCAACATCAAGATCGCGCTCAATGCCGAAGTCACCGCCGGGCGTTTGTCGCAGGCGGATCGCGACGCGCTGCTCGTCGCGATGACAAACGAGGTCGCGCATCTCGTGCTCGCCGACAATGTCCTGCAAACCCAGGCGCTGTCGATCGCCGAACGCGGCGGTGCCGCCGGGCTGCCGGGCCATATCCGGCTGATCCAGACGCTCGAAGCCAGCGCGGCGGAACTCGATCGCACGGTCGAGGGCCTGCCCGCCGACGATGTGCTGGCGCAGCGCGGCCAAAGCGGCGGGGCGCTTGAACGCCCCGAACTCGCCGTCGTCATGGCCTATGCCAAGATGGCGATCTACGACGGACTGGTGGTGTCGTCGCTGGTGGACGACGCGCTGCTGGTGCCCGATCTCCACGCCGCTTTCCCGACGCCGATGCAGGCGGGCTTTGCCGATGCCATCGACAGCCACCGCCTGCGCCGCGAACTGATCGCCACCAAGCTGACCAACGAACTCGTCAACCGCGGCGGCCTGGGCCTCGCTTTCGAACTCGCCGAGGAGCTGGGCGTCGGCCTCGCCGATGTCGCGGCGGCGTTCGTTTCGGCGCGCGCGCTGTTCGATTTCCGCGCGCTATGGTCGGCGATCGATGCGGCGGCGCTGGCCGGCACGCTGGCCGCCAAGGTTCACCTCGATCTCCACGTCGCCGCCATCGCCGTTCTGCGGGCGCAGATGGCCGACATCATCCGCTGCACCGGGGCAACCACGCCCGCCACCCCCGCCGGCCTCGTTGCCCGGCTCAAGCCCGGCATCGACCGGCTCGGCGATAGGCTCGAATCCATCCTGCACCCCGAACCACGCGCCCAGCTCGATCGCTATCGTGCCCGGCTGGCGGCGCTCGGCGCGCCCGCCGACATCGCCGCGATGCTGGTCCGCATCGAAGCGCTCGACGGCGCCGTCGGGATCGGGCTGCTCGCCAGCGAGCTTGGCGCCGGGGAGGCCGAAACCGCCGCCGCCTATACCGCGCTGGGCGAAGCCACCGGGCTTGATTGGGCCAAGGGCGCCGCCGCGACGCTCGATCCTTTGGACCCGTGGGAACGCCTGCTCAAGGCCGGACTGGTGCGCGATTTCGAACAGCTTCGGCTCGATCTGATGCGCCGCGTCGTCGGCTCGGGCGGCGACCCTGGTGCCGCCGTGGCGGCATGGCTCGACACCAATGCGGCGCTGGTCGGGCGCATCGCCGGGCCGGTGGCGCGGGCGCGGGCGGGCGGGTCGGTGACGACGGCGATGCTGGCGCACCTCGCCAGCCAGGCAAGGTCGGTGCTGGCCTAACGACCCCTCTCCCTTGAGGGGAGAGGCGAGAGACGCGCCCCTTGGCGCGGACCTGAGGGTGTTTCTTGCTTCGACGCGCGGGCACACCCTCACCCGCCGCGCTGGAGCGGATGCGACCTCCGTCGCTGGAGCGCGTGTCGCCTCTCCCGCAGCCGTAGGCGACGCCTTCGCGTCAACCGGGAGAGGGTTCTTCTAAAAATCCAGCTTGTCGTAATGCGGCGGTGGCAGCAGGCCTTCCATGCGCTCCCCAAGCATCGGCCGGAACGTCGGCCGCGATTTCAGCGCCGAATACCAGGTCCGCGCCGGGTCATGGCCCTCCCATTCGATGCCGCCGAGATAGTCCGCCACCGAAATCTGCGCGACCGCGGCGATATCGGCCAGCCCGAACGCCGGCCCCGACAGCCAGCGCCGCCGATCGAGCAGAAAATCGAGATAGTCGAGATGCGCCTCGGCATTGCGCGCGGCGTCGCGCAGCGTCGCGGCATCGCAGGCCTGGCGCAGGATCAGCCGCTTGTACATGCGTTCCGACAATAAAGGCGCGGTGACCTCGGCATAGAATTTCTGGTCGAACCAGGCGACCAGCCGCCGCGCCTCGGCGCGTTCCTCCGGCCCCGCCCCGAGCAGCGGCGTGCGATCGACGGTTTCCTCGAAATAGTCGCAGATCGCGGCGCTGTCGGCGAGGACGATGCCGCCGTTTTCGATCACCGGCGTCTGCCCGGTCGGGTTGAGCGCGGCAAAGCCGTCGCGGCGCTCCCATGGATATTCGGGCACCAGTTCGACATCGATGCCCTTTACAGCGCAGGCAAAGCGCACCTTCCGGCTGAAGGGGCAGAGGGTGTATTGGTAAAGGCGCCACATTTTGGAAATACGATCTTAACGCAACGCGGTGGCGGGGGAAGGGGGCACGTCGCCTCCATGGCACGCACGTTGCGATTTGTCGTTATCGCATCCGTCACGCCTCGCCCGGCCCAGCCGCGCAGCGACTCCGGCCCAGCCGCGCAGCGACTCCCGGCCCAGCAGCCCAGCGACTGTTGCAAATCATTCGCAATAAAGCTAGGCAATCTCGGTGTCGCCGCACCGTCCCGCCTATCTGCTCTGGCTGTTGCTGGCAGCGCCGTCGCTCTGGCTCATCACCGAGGCTTTCCGCGCCGGTGCCGATCTCGACCTTTTGACCGCGACCAGCGGGCTATGGGCCGCATGGTTGCTGGTCGCGGCGCTGGCGTTGACGCCGCTGCTGCGGCTGTTGCCAAGCCTTGGCTGGCTGCGGCCGCAGCGCCGCGCTATCGGGCTGGCGGCTTTCGCCACCAGCACTGTCCATCTCGGGCTTTATGGCGCAGCGATGGCCGACTTCGATGCCATTTTCGCCGAAATTACCACAGCCGGAATCTGGACGGGCTGGGCGGCGCTGGCGCTGCTGCTGCCCCTGGCGCTGACCAGCCGCGACACAGCGATGCGCAGGCTGGGTCGCGGCTGGAAACGCCTGCAACGGCTGGCGTATCCGGCGGCGCTGTTGACGCTGCTCCACATGGGGCTTGTCCACAATGGCTGGCAGGGTGCACTCTGGCTCGCCGTGCCACTCCTTGTTCTGCAACTCACCCGGCTGCTGCCGCGCCGCGCCCTTCCCGCCCAACCGAAAGTTCCCGCATGACCATGAAACTGATCGTCGCTGCCCTGGCTCTCGCCATCGCCACTCCGGCCCTTGCCACCGGCAAGATGACCTGCGCCGCCAGCCCCGAACAGCGCAAGCCGATCGCAGCGCTGACCGCCGACCTCGTCAAACAAGGCTGGGCGGTGCGCAAGGCCAAGCTCGATGGCGGCTGCTACGAAGTTTATGGCACCACCCCCGAAGGCGATCGTGTCGAAGCCTATTTCGACCCGATCAGCTTTGAAAAGCTTTACGTCGAACGTCGCGGCGAAGTGCTTTTCAAGAAGAACTGATCCGGCGCAGCGGCGGCGGCCTCAGGGCTTGCCGCGGCGGCGGCCTCAGGGCTTGCCGCCGCGCTTGGGCTTGGCGGGTTGCGTCGTCAGTTTCGCCACCTCGGCCTCCAACGCGGCGATCTTTATCGCCTGGTTGACGATGATGTCTTGCAACGCGGCCTTTTCGGCGCTGAAATCCGGCGTTGGTTCGGGCTTTGTCGAGGCCTGGGGCGTCATCACCGCATCGACGACCTCCGACGCCGCGTCCTCGCGCGTACCGGCCTTGAACAGGCCCGAATCGCGCGCCCGCTTGATCAGCGGCGCGGCGCTGACCGCCAGCGCCATCAGGCTTTCGATCAACGGGTCGTGCTTGGTGGTGGCCATGTCCGGGGCGTCCTGTCGCTGTGAGGCACCAAGATAGGGGCCGGCCAGCGACGTTGCAATCACGCTGTATGATTCAACTAATACAGCGCGGCCCGGACTATTCGGCGGCGACCGACAGCGGGCTATCGTCCAGCGGATGCGTCAGCCGCGTCAGCATCTCCCTTGGGCAGACCTGCCACATGCGGTCTCGCGTCCGGTCCCATTCCGCCAGCAGCCCGGCCGACCATTTCGACCCGGTCTCGCGGGCGTGTTCCTCGATCAGGCCATGGACGAGGCTTTCCCAATGCGCGCTCGCCAACCGGTTGATCACCACCGAATCATGGTTCACCCGCGTCGAAAAATCGCCGCGCCGATCATAGACGAAGGCCATGCCGCCGCTCATCCCGGCGGCGAAATTGTCGCCAGTGCTGCCCAGCACGACGGCGACGCCGCCGGTCATATATTCGCAGCCATTGGCGCCGCAGCCTTCGATGACGACATCGGCGCCCGAATTCCTGACCGCGAAACGCTCCCCGGCGCGCCCGGCGGCGAACAGCCGGCCAGCGGTGGCGCCATACAGCACCGTATTGCCGATGATGGCATTGTCCTGGCTGGCCAGCGGCGACGACACCATCGGGCGGACGACGATCGTCGCCCCCGACAATCCCTTGCCGACATAGTCATTGGCCTCGCCAAAAACCTCCAGCCGGACGCCCTGCACCGCGAACGCCCCCAGCGACTGCCCCGCCGAACCGCGCAGGCGGATCTGAATATGCCCCGGCGCAAGGCCGGTCATGCCGAACTTGCGGGTGATCTCCGATGATAGCCGCGTGCCGACGGCGCGATGGGTGTTGCGCACCGAATAGGTCAGCTGCATCTTTTCGCCGCGGCTGAACAGCTGTTCGGCGTCGCGGATCATGTCGGCATCCAGACTGTCGGGCACCTCGTTGCGATGCCCCTCGATGCCGAAGCGCCGCATGTGATCCGGGGCATCGACCTTGGCGAGAATGGGGTTCAAGTCGAGGTCGTCGAGATGCTCGGCGCCGCGGCTGACCTGGCGCAGCAATTCGGTCCGGCCGATGACTTCATCCAATGACCGAACGCCCAGCTTGGCCAATATCTCGCGGACTTCCTCGGCGATGAAGCTCATCAGATTGATGACTTTTTCGGGCGAGCCGTCGAATTTGGCGCGCAGCGCCTCGTCCTGCGTGCACACCCCGACCGGGCAGGTGTTCGAATGGCATTGCCGCACCATGATGCAGCCCATGGCGACAAGGCTGAGCGTGCCGATGCCATATTCCTCGGCGCCCAGAATCGCTGCGATGACGATGTCGCGCCCGGTCTTTAGCCCGCCATCGGTGCGCAGCTTGACGCGGTGTCGCAGGCCATTCAACGTCAGCACCTGGTTGACTTCCGAAAGCCCCATTTCCCACGGCGTCCCGGCATATTTGATGCTGGTCAGCGGGCTCGCGGCCGTCCCGCCGACATGGCCGGAGATGAGAATCACATCGGCATGGGCCTTTGCCACGCCCGCCGCGACGGTGCCGATTCCCGCCGAACTGACCAGCTTGACACACACCAGCGCGCGCGGATTGATCTGCTTCAAATCATAGATCAGCTGCGCCAGATCCTCGACGAAGCCACCGTGCCGCACATCCGCTTCTTCAATCAGACACTGGGGCTGGACGAAGCCGATTTCATGCGCAAGACGCATGCGACCTTCAAGCTCGGCATCGAGTTCGTGGACTGGGCGAGAATCGGCGATGCGTACATTCATCCCTTCGGGGACT
>JANNJH010000309.1:0-1777 GCA_031405775.1 Sphingomonadales bacterium
GGCTGGCCATCCCGTCGTGTTTGTGTGGGGTGGTGCGCGCTGCGGGCGGCGGCGTCGTCCGGACGCCATGATCCTTTCGACGTCGCGGCTTTCGACGTCTTCATTTTTCGAAAGGCAACCACCATGGCCATAACCGCCGCACAGGTGGAAGCGAACGGTTGGGTATTGCGCGTCACATTGACGGGCATCCTGAGCGCGCCGAACACCAATTTTTCCGGTTACACGATGGACCCCAGCGCGACACCGCGCATGGTGCTGACCAGTTCGCATCCGGGTTTCGTCAAATCGGGCGGCACGGCGGTTGCGGGCAGCATCGTCCGCAATACGGTGGCGACGCGGCCGCTGCGGTTGCCGGTCAATGTCGCATCGCCATTGGTTGTCGTCATCGATGAGACCGACCTTGGCGGCGGTTCGATCCGGGTCCGCCTGGCGCTTTCGGAGACGATTTACGCCACCGATACCGGGCTGACGCTCGCCGTGCTGGCGGGCTGGCGGACCGGCGAAAGCGCGGCATCGGGCCTCGCTGTCACCAATTCCTCGACCATCGCCGCGCCGGTGCCGATCTTTCGCTGGGTGTTGCCGTCGTATGACGTGACCAGCGGCAGCTTTCGCGTCTCGCTGTTCGTCGCCTCGCACCATCCCATCGGCTTTGATCCGGTGGCGGGCGTCAAGTTCACCGCCACCGACGGAACGAACACCAAGACCGTCTGGGCAACCGCGCTCGCCACCGACAACAGCTACGGCGACAATTTGCGCTGCTACACGGTGATGATCGACCCGGCGACAGCGACGGCGCTCACCGCCGGGCTGTTGCGTGTTGATGCCGAGGTCTATCCGTATCTCGGCTCGATGCGGTCAACCGATGCCGCCGGGACGCGGGTTATGACCAATCTGCGCGCCGACGGCTTTGCCAGTGTGGCGGCGTCGCCCTGGGTAATCGGTTATGATCCGGCGGGTACGCGCTACTCAAATTTCTTCGCCTTTGTCGATCCGGTCAACGGCACGGTAACGGCGGCGGCGGGCATGATCGCCGCCAGCCATGCCGCCGCCAAAGCCATCGCGGCGGCATCGCGTCCCAGGGACGTGGTGACGGCTATACAGGCGGCAAAGCTCAACCTGCGCACCATGGCGGCTGCCAACGGTCAGGCATCCGCAACGCAGAGCGTCGACGGGCTTAAAGTCCGCCTCGCTGCCGGGACTCATCTGGCCTTGGGGGCCGCTGCGGGGGTCACGACCGGCATCACCTGCACCGAAATCCCGATCTGCATCGAAGGCGACCCCGACGATAGCGACCCGCGCAACAACTGCATCTTGCAGACGACAGCAGCCGCGGCGGCAAACACCAGGACGCCGCGCATCCGCTGGCGCAACCTGACGGTGCTGGCGGGGGGTGTGGCGCTCAACAACTCGGTGACGATCTATAACCTGTTCGACAATATCGAGGTGCGCGGTCGTGCCGGCGACGAGGCGCTGGCGACCGCGCCGATTGTCTCGGGTGCGGCGCCATTGGGCTTCACCAACACCTGGATCACCAAGTCGAAGTTCTGGAAATATGGCTGGCAGCTCGGCGGCGCGAACCGCCAGGTTGGCCTTCTCCGCGCCAGCCAGAACAGCCGCCGCGCCACCGGCTTCGCCTTCTTCAAGAACGCGTGGATACCCAAGCTGGAGGATACCTTCACGGCGTCGAACGTGCTTGAGGGCTGGGGCGGCCAGGTGCAATCGACCGATCTCGGCGCGCTGGAAGATGTCGTCTTTGCCTATAACGACAACCTTATTT